>JBIKMF010000425.1:0-3350 GCA_044359425.1 Phycisphaerales bacterium | reverse complement strand
CGCTGTCGACGGACACGCAGGCCCAGGGCGCGGGGATAAAGCTGGCGTACCAGGCGTGCGACTCCGCCTCGATTTTCCTGTCGGGCGGGTACCTCTTCCGCGAGTACCGTCTGAGCGAGGACGGGGCTACCCCCGACGGCGTCGGACGCGACTCGGGGATCCCGATCGCGATCGGCACGGACTGGACGATCTCCCCGCAGGTGACGTTCAGCGTGCGGGGCGGCATGCTCTTCGGGCGCGAGTTCGAGCTCGACGACCGCGAAGGCCAGGAACTGCAGGAACTGGACGCCGACGCGGCCCCGTTCCTCACGGCGGCGCTGCGGTTTTCGTTCTAACCCGGGAACGCCCGCAGAAACTCTCAAGCCCCAAGACCGGGTCTGCCGATGCGCACCCCATGGGAGTCTTTGGCACAGGCCCCGGTCAGCCCATCTCCGGCCTCCCGCCGGCGAATCGTGACCGCCAGCAGCAGAAACGCGAACAGCCAAAGGACCAGAAAAAGGACCAGCCCCACCGCGAGGACGACCACGTCGAGCTCTCGACGCCCGCCACTCCTCACGACAAGTCACAGCCCGCCCCCGGCGCGGCACCCAAGCCAAGCCGGGCACACATCGACCTTCAGGGTTAGCCGTTACGCGGCGGCGGCCGGCGCTGCCACCGGTGGCGTCGCGACCTTCCGCGGATCCAGACGCCGGCACTCCTCCAGAGTCCGCATCACTTCGAGCAGCAGACGCTGGTCCTGGTCGCGACCGACGAGCAGACCGCTGCCCTGCATGTCCTCGGTGATGTCCTCACGCATGAACTTCAGACGCTCGGCGGTCATCGTCGAGGCGGCCATGCACAGGCCCGCCGCCAGACGCCCGACCGCAAGGGGCGCGTTGAGGTCCATCGTCATCTCGGCCTTGAGGAACGTGTACGGATCGGTGCCCGGCAGGGCTTCGCGCCCGGCCAGGTGGCGGTCGGCGCGACGGATCGCTTCGAGCCCGGCGACGTCGTCGTAACACGCGAGGCGAGCAGCGGCCAGCCGCAGCAGCACCTCGGTTTCTTCGCCCGCCATCGCCGCGCACGACTCGATGCCCGCGCGACGGACCTGGTCGGTCATCACCGCGCCGCTGGTGGTGAGCCACGCGCTGACGAGGCGTGCCGCGGCCTTCATGGTCGTGGTCGGCCTGAGGGTTCGCGACTGCATGGAGACGTGCTGCATCAAGTTCGCGACGCACTGGGCGAAGTGCTCGGTGTGCGGCCTCCACTCGCGGACGGCGTTGGCCGACTCGCGCGGGCGGATGCAGGGGTGGCGGCCGTCAACGCGGTCGCGGAGGGAGAGCCGCGTCGGCCAGCGGCTGCTCCACGCGGCGCAATCGATGAGCGAGCGCACGAACTCGGGCTGATCGGCCGAGGTAATCGAGCAACTGAGGCGCTCGCAGTCGAGCTGGAGCGGGAAGACCGCGGCGTACGAGAGCGGACGCTCGCTGCCCCAATCAAACCACGCCGCCTCGTGGCCGTGAGGAATGAGGGTGGTGAGTTCGAGTTGCTCGTCGTCGCAGACGCGGAGCATCGCGTCGAGTCGGTGACGCTCCTGCGCCGTGTCCGCCTGGTCTTCGGGGATCTCGAGCCAGAGCATCATCGAGTTGTCGCCCGCGTCGTGCAGGGCCTCGGCCCACGCGCCGGGGTTGACGACGCCGATGCGCAGGGGCTTGGTGGGCCACTGAAGGCGGTCGACGGCCTTCGTGACCGCTTCGCCCGCCGCGCCGTCCTCACCGACGGAGGCACCGCCGGTGATGAGACCGCCGGCGAAGTCCGCGGCAGCGGCCGAGGCGGAGAGCAGTAGCCCGAGTGTCCGAAGACCGGCGAGGTTCACCGGGTCGTTCGGCCAGTGGTCGGGCAGGGCGGAGAAGGGGCGCTGTGAGTTGGGTCCACGCATCACGTCGAGCATCGGCGGTTGAGGGGTGATGCTCGCACCCGAGGCGGAAGGAGAGGGCGAGGGAGGTCCAGCCGCGCGGACAGCGCGGTCTGTGCGAACCGGATCGGACCTTGGAGGTTCTCGGGCCGGGCCTTAGCCCTTGAAGAACCGCACGAAACCGTGGATGGTGGTCGCACGGCCGATGGCGGCGATGGACTCGGTGAGCGGGATGTGCTTGGGGCAGACCTGGACGCAGTTCTGGGCGTTGCCGCAGTCGGCGACGCCGCCGGGGCCCATGAGGGCGTCGAGGCGTTCGCTCTCGAGCTGCGCGCCGGTGGCGTGGAGGTTGAAGAGGCGGGCCTGGCTGATCGCGTGGGCGCCGACGAACGACGTGTCCCACTTCTTCTCGTCGGGCTCGACCTGGAACTGCGGGCACGCCTCGAGGCAGCAGCCGCAGCTCATGCACTCGGAGAGCTTGTACCGCGTCTCCTGATCCTTGCCCTGCTCGCGCGGACCGGCGCCGAGGGAGTAGGTTCCGTCGATCGGGACCCAGGCCTTCACTCGCTTGAGGTTGTGGAAGAGACGAGCGCGGTCGACCCACAGGTCGCGGATGACGGGGAACTTGCTCATCGGCTCGAGCGTGATCTCGTCGCCTTCGCCGGGGGCGTAGTCGTCGATCAGGCAGGAGCAGCTCTGGCGGGCCTTGCCGTTGATGACCATCGTGCACGAGCCGCAGACTTCTTCGAGGCAGCCGCTGTCCCACACGACCGGGGTGGTGCGTTTGCCGTCGACGGTCACGGGGTTCGCCGCGATCTGCTGGAGCACGGAGATCACGTTCGCGCCGCGTTCGACGGTGACCTTGAAGGTCTCCATCCGCGAGGGCTTGCCCGGGCCTTCGCACCGCTTGACCGTGATCCGGACCGTGCGGCCGGGCTTGGCGAGATTCCGCTTGCTGGTGGTGGTTGTCATGGTGAATCTCTCAGACGGAAACCGGCTCGGCCTTCTTGGGAGCCTCGGACTTCTTGCCGTAGGTTCTGGCGGTGGGCTTGATCAGGGCCGCGTCGATGGGCGCGAACTCCAGCCTCGTTTCGCGACGCGCACCATCGAAGATGCACTTGGTCGTTCTCATGAACTGGTCGTCGTTGCGGTCCGGGAAGTCCGTGCGGTAGTGGGCCCCGCGGCTTTCACGACGCTCGATGCTGCCCATCGCGATCGCGTCCGCGATCGTCAGCATGTCCCCCACCGCTCGCATGAAGCCCAGCGACTGGTTCGTCCACGCCGCGGCGTCGCCCAGCGAGGCACCGGCGAACCGGTCCTTGAGCTCGGCGAGCTTGGCCTGGCACTGCTTGAGGCGGCTTTCGCTCTTCACGACGGTACACGCGGCGGTCATCTCGACGCCGAGTTCCTTGTGAATGACGTAGGGATTGAACTTCTCGTCGGTGGACTTGCCGAC
>JBIKMF010000011.1:0-25785 GCA_044359425.1 Phycisphaerales bacterium | reverse complement strand
GCCGGGGTCGTGCATGCCTACCGGAGGATCGGTGGAGTGTGGGGCGAGCCGACGACGATTCAGCCGCCCGACCCCGAGCCCTTCAACAACTTCGGGTACCGGATCGCGATCGACGGGGAAGTCGCCGCGATCTCGGCGTGGCAGGACGCCATCTCGGGGGTACAGTCCGTTGGAAGCGTGTACGTGTTCCGGGTTGTGAACGGTGCATGGGCTTTCGAAGCCAAGCTGGTGCCCTCGGGGCGCTTCGAGGAGCAGCGGTTCGGAACCGCGGTTGCGATCGAGGGCGACACCATTGTCGTCGGGGCGCCGGGGGGCACCTTCCTCGGCAGCGTCACAGGGTCGGTCTACGTGTTCGAGCGGATCGCGAGCGTTTGGCAGGAAACCGCGAGGCTTCTGACACCGGCGCAGCACCCGAGCGAGCGACTGGGGCTGGGGGTTGCGATCGCAGACGGCGCGGTATTTGGCACGACGGCGCGCCGAACTCCATACACCTCAAACGTGGACGGGAACGCGTACGTCTGGCGGAAGGTTGCGGGTACATGGGCCTTGGAGCAGGAGCTCTTGCCGCCGAATCTGTCGCTTGATTACTACGGTCGCGCGATCGCGGCGCAGCGAAATGAGGTCGTCGTCGTCGGCAACTCGCCCAACGGCAACGCCTGGGTGTGGCGGAAACCCAGTTCAGGTCCGTGGGCTCTTGTGCAAACGCTTCGGCCCGTTTCGGCTCACCCGCTCGGCCGCTACGGCACCAGCGTGGCCTTCGACGGTGAGAACATCGTGGTCGGCGCAGAGGTCGAGCCGGACGCGATGGGGGCGTACGTCGGTGCGGTCTTCTTCCACCGTTGGGACGGCGCGGAGTACAACTTCGTACGCAGGGTGTACGCGGATCCGGCCGCGTCCTCCGGTGGGTTCTTTGCCTACAAGCTCGCGCTCAGCGACGATACCTTGATCGTGCCGTCCAGCGGAACAACGTGGCCGCCCGTGGGAGCGGTCCACGTCTTCGATGGCATGGCTGCGGAACCGACCGACTTCGAGGTGGATCCGGACGTGTCGTACATCGACGTCACGATCACGTTCCCCGGACTCGGGACGTTCACGTTCCACGTCCCGATCGGGGGATGGTTGACGGCAGAACTCACGCAGAGTTGCTCTGCGCCCGTGTCGGCACAGGTGAAAGAGATCAACTTCGATGCCCTCGACAACCCTTTCGTGCAGCCCGTGGCCATCGGCCAGATTCAGATCGCGGGCCTTGGTGCCAGGATGAGCGGCAACTGGGGTGACCCGGGTGACCCGGCCGACGTCGCCGGTGATGGTTCGTTCGCACAGTCCATCGTGTACCAGGCAATCGGTGCCGGGTCGTGGACCTTGCTGGGGCTCCCTGGGGATGACGACCTCTCCACGCTCCCGATGGGGCCCGCAACCTTCAACGGGATCCTCGCGGGCGTCGATGGAAGCCGCGAGTTGCAGATGCACTTTCCACAACAAAGCCACGTCATGGACCAGGGCCTGGGGCTGTTCAACCCGACAATCACGTTCTCGGGATTCGTCGCGGCATCGCAGCAGCCACCATGCCCCGCGGACTACAACGACGACGGCGGCGTGGACGGCGACGACGTCATCGCGTACTTCGCAGACTGGGACAACGGGCTCATCGCCGCGGACTTCAACGGCGATGGTGGGGTAGACGGCGACGACGTGATCGAGTTCTTCGCGAGGTGGGACGGGGGGTGCTGATCACGACGAGCTGATGGACGCGAGAATCACGCCGATGATGATCTCGAGCACCGATCGGTTCGAATCGGCGTTCGCGAGCCCTCCCTGCCGCCACGCGCGCAGCTTTTCCGGCTGATCCAGCCATTCCGCGAGCTGTGGGGGAGGCGGAGTGCCCGCGAGCTCCGTGCGGGCGCGACGAACCACGGACGGAAGCTCACCGAAATCGATCCAGACGAAACCGCACCGATCACACCGGTCGATGATCGTATTGGGATCGATCGTGATCTGCGTCATCGAGAGCACACACCGACCGCAGTGCGCGGGGGCCTGCAGTTCGGCGTCATGAACCGAATCGTCCACGACGCCCGGAGTCGCCGCGGCAACCGCTGAACCAAGCCCCCCGCGATCAAAGCCGATCCCGCCGCAACGCTCGCACTCCCACACGTGGTGATCCTCGCGTTGGACCCGCTGGAGCGGAATCCACAGACCAAACGTCCGCGGGCACCTCGGACAGCGGGGGAGGGTCTGCGTAATCGGCGTGCCGCACTCGGGGCAGCGGCCGTTCGCGTCAAGCCCGCGAAGGTCGTACGAGCAACGCGAGCAGGGATGGCTATCGTGAATCGGGGTGATGTGCATGAAACGCTAGAGCCCCCAGTAGTCATCTTCGCCGAAGACCAGCATGTCGATCGGGGGCTGGCGGCATTCGTCCCGTTGGTCGGCACTCAGAAGCCCATTCACCTGCCGCTTGGTGTCGGACTCCAGCTGAAACCGTCTCAGTTGCAGCTTGTACGCGGGAGACTCCTTGTCCACCGTGCCGGATGCCGGTGAGAAGAAGGTGATGACCTCTCCGTCCGCCGTGGTCGCGGTCTTCGAACCAGCGTCCGAGCTGCGGAGCACCAGCGGGGGAGTTTCAGCGTCCTGCTCGCGACGCAGCGCCGCTTGCTCCTTCTGCACCGCCGCGATTCGCAGATCGAACGAATCGAGCACGGCGCGAATGTCCGCGGCCTGTTGCGGGGAAAGCGACTTCAACGCTGCCGCGGCACGGATGTAGGATTCCGTGCGGGTCGCCTTGGCGATCTTGGGGTAGGCCGCCTTAAAGGTCTCCGCGCGGAAGGCCTCCGCGTCCTTCTCGGGCAGCAGGGCGGCGACCTGCTCGGCCGTCTTGAGGTTGATGTCCCGCACCGCGACGCGCAGCGCGATCACCGTGCGCCACATCGATTCCGCGGCGGCGCGATCGGAGTGCGCCAGCTTGGCGAACTCCGAGCCGTCCGAGGAGTCGAGCTGTGTGTCGCGCCGGGTCAGGGCGGCGTCGAGCGACTGGACGTAGGAGGCGAGGAGATTGGCGATATCCGGGTTCTTCCAGGCAGCGGGGGCGTGCTCGTCGACGAGGCGGATGAGGTCAAGTTTCTCTCCAGCGATCCGGCCTCGGTCCAGGCTCTTGAACCGGCGGAGCTCCCGCTCGACGAGCGGCCAGCGGTCGGCCTGCTCCTTGGTGAGCAGGATCTTCAGGTCGTCGAGAAACGCGGCCTTGGCCTGGGCGGCCTCAGCCTTCCACGCGTCCTCGGTTTCCTTGGGGACGTTGGCGACGGAGAAGTCAGCGGTCGCCTGGGCTCGCTCGAGGGCCTCCTCGCGTGAGTCGGCGATCTCGGCCGCCCGGACCTTGAGGGTCTCGCAGTGTCCGTCGTAAAGGGCGGCGAGGGCGTCGCGTTCCGAGTCGGCGAGCCCGAGGATCCGGGCGATGATGCGGATCTCGTGGCTCCGGAGGGCGGGCTCGAAGGCGGTGGAGGGATCGGAGACGCTCACGGCCATCGACTGGCCGAGAGCAAGCGAAGGTACCAGCACGAGGATCGCGGCGAGCGCGAGGACGATTCGCAAGGTGGGCATGGGGAGACAGGATGCACGAGGCCGGCGGCCCCTGCAAGTTCCGAAAGTGGCCCCAAGGGTGCTTTCCAACCACTCTGTTTAACATAACCTATCTTATAGGACCTTGGACAGGGTGGTCGGATTGGGCCTCTCCAGCCGCCCCCGGACCCCGAACCACCGCACGCCTCCCGCACATCCTACCCTCCGGGGGATGTCCCACCACGCCCTCGACACCGCCAGCCTCGAGATGGCCCGTCGGATCGCCGCGGGGCTCGGGACGCACCCCGAGTGGCTCACCCACGCCCGCAACAACCTTCAACGCTGGCAGTCGCGGAACGCCGATGCTCCCGGACTCGTGCGCTGCTACCAGGAGTGGCTGGCAATCCTCGACTTGCCGGTCGACGAGATCCGCCGCCGCCTGGTCGACCCTTCCGAGGAAGGACAGCGGCTGCGGCAGAGTTCACCGTTCGCCGGAGTCCTCCCGCCTCGCGAAGTCTGGGCGATCAAGAAATCCAGCCATGAACCGAACGCAACTTGAGCACGTGATCCACGCGGCCGCCGCGATCACCGGACAGAACACGCTCATCGTGATCGGATCGCAGGCCATCCTCGGGACCGTCGAACGCCCACACGCGGACCTTGTCGTTTCTATGGAGGCTGATCTGATCAGCCCGGGTGGTGCCGCGGATGCCACCCTGATCGACGGCACGATCGGAAAGGGTTCTCCATTTCATGCAACGTTCGGCTACCACGCCCACGGCGTCGATCTCGAAACGGCGACGCTTCCCGCTGACTGGAGGTCACGCCTGCGGGTTATCGAGAGCCCAGCAACGGGCGGAGCAAAGGGCCTCTGCCTGGACCTTCACGACCTTGCCATCTCGAAACTCGCGGCGGGACGACCGAAGGCTCTCTCGTTCGTCTCGAGGCTACTCCTCGAGAATCTGATCACCATCGCCGAGCTTCACAGCAGACTTGCGATCACCACGGTGCACCCGGAGTTGCGGGCGGCCATCGACGGCCGGATCGTGCGGATGCAGTCCCCCTTGTCGTAAGCCGCGACCTCCGCGCCTCCCCACTCACGCCGCGCGGACGCCCGCCGTGAAGTTCGATCGCATCTGCGCGAAGGTCAGCTCGGCGTAGCCCGAACTGTTCTCCGCCGAAGTCCCCGAAACGCCCCACGGGTTCCGCACCGTGTAGATCGCCTGCCCGTTCGCGTCCCGACGGACCGCCGTCACCGTGTACGCGTGGCCGCCGACGAGGGTGGGCGACGAAACCGTCGTGCCGAAGGTCACGCCCTTGCCCGAGGCGAGGGCCGTGGACACGAAGGAGAACAGAGCCGTTTCGCTGGCGTTCGATGCACCGATCGAACTCGAAGCGACGCCGAACGCCGTGAACACATCCCCCATCCAGCCGCCGCTGATCGAACTGTACGTGTTCGCCCCCGTGCGGAAGTACGCGAACGCCTTCTCCATGATCGGCACCCACACGCTCCCCGAAGCACCGGGACGAGCGAAGCGGTAGCTGGTCCCGTTGGTGGTCGGAACGTCGTCTGAGACCCGCACGAAGACCGGGTTGACGCCCTGGTTGAACTGCACGATGTACGTCCCGTCGCCGAGATCGACGGCCCGATCGGCGATGAAGCCGGGGTTGCTCACGGCGAACGCGCCGAGCGTGGCGAGGAAGTAGCAATCGCCCACGGCGCCCTGGTTCACGTCCGCGACACTCGGGCCGGATCCCCAGAGGCTCGCGTTCGCGTCGCGCGTCGCGCCCGAGTCCGATGGATTCGCGAGTGCGGCCCCCGCGGCCTTCGAAACCCCGCCCGCGAGGCTGCCGATGCTGTGCACACTGCCGCTGCCACTGAAGGAGTCCGTGGTATCGATCCAAGCCGAGACATTCGAAGCAGAGCTCGAAATCGAGGTCGCCCCCCCACCGACGGAGGTGATGATCGTGCGGATCGAAACCGAAGCGTCGATCGAAATCGCGTTGGTGCCCCCGCGGTCGTAGATGAACAGGGCCGACGGCATCGCGATCTCTGAAACGAGCGTGCTGCCCGACATGATGCGGAGCGTTGCGCCCGCCGCGGTCACGCTGATCGAGGATGTACCGCCGCTGAGGGTGACAACCGATTCGTTCGTGAATCGACTCGTGACCGCGATGCTTCCCGTTCCGGGGGTCGGCGTGGGCGTCGGTGCGGGCGGAGTTACTGGCGCCGCCGCGACGACGGTGCTCGCGCTCACGGCAGACGAGGCAGCGCCAAGGAAAGCCTGTACGCGGTACCACACCCGCCGGCTGCTGTCCGGCGAAGCGTCCGTGTACGACCTGCTCGATGTCGTCGCGATCTGTGTGAAGTTGACGCCGTCAAACGAGCGCTGGACTCGGTACGACACATCCGTGCTGTTCGCCGCGTTCCACGTGAGCGCAACCCCAGCGTCGCTCCGAGTGGCCGCCGGCGCAGTCGCCGCCCGAAGCGCCGCGGTCGCGCGAAGCGTCCCGGACGTACCAGACGGCACACCCGTCCCGTTGGCGAGAATCCGGTACGAGTACGTCGCCCCGCCGGAAATGGCCGTGTCCGTGAAGGTCGTCACACTCCGACCAACGGTGGCGAGCGTGACAAAGCTCCCGCTGCCCGTCGCACGCTGCACGGAGTAACTCGCGACCTTCGCATCACCCGCCGACCATGTCAGCACGTGGGACGTCGGCATCACCACGAGACGTACAACCGCCGGCGGCGCAACGGGAATTGCCGACGTGATCGCGGCAGACGCGGCCGATGCCACCGTGGCCGTGACCGCCTGGATGCGATACGAGTACACCGTGCCGCGTGCGACCGTCATGTCGATAAAGGAGGACGCCGTCGCGCCATTGATCCGCACGAGGTTCGCCCACGCCCCACCCGCAAGTGATCGCGAGATGACGTACCCACTGGCCGAGGCGTCCTTGCCCTGCCACTGAATCTGCACGACAGCGTTCGAGAGAACTGTCGCCCGCAGATCGACCGGCACAGCGAGCGGAGTAGCCACGCTCGCGGTGTTCGACGGGGCAGACTGCGCATTCGCGTTGAACGCGATGATCTGGTAACGAAACTGGCTGTTTGAAGTAGCCGTGGTGTCCGTAAACGCAAGCGGCCCTCCGGCGGCGATCGTTCCCACCTGAACAAACGCCCCGCTCGCGGGGGCCCGCATCACCTTGTACCCGGTCGCACTGGAAACAGCCGCCGGCCACCGAAGACTGACCGTGGTCGGCCCGGTTGCGGTAGCAGCAAGACCCGCAGGCGCCGCCAGCACGTCCGCCAGCACGATCGGTGCCGCGGCCATGACCGTCCGCGGCTCGAGTTCGTTCAGCTCGTCACCGTGTGGCTCATCGAGCCCAAGAAACCGCGCCCAGAGGCTATCGCGATCGAGGTTGTGAGATTCCAATAGATCCCTCCGGCCAAAGCGTCGCTTTCGGCGGAAATTGGTGCCAGCCGGAAGGCCCCGGGAATCGCGTTTGGTGCGTGTTATCGCCACGACCAGACCTACAGGAAGCCGGGCCGCGGCTTTGCCTCTCAAGGCGGGGGCGGTTACCTTTCGCCATGCATCTGATCCTGAACGGCCAGGCTTTGACCATCTCCGATCTCGTTTCCGTCGCCCGAAGCGGGGCCAACGTCTCCATCGGCCCCCGAGCCGTCGAGGCCACGCGTGCCTCCCGCGCCATCGTCGAAGCCGCGCTCGGCGATGGCCTCGCCCACTACGGAATCAACACCGGTTTCGGCTCCCTGTCACGCCAACGAATCGCCGCCGAAGATCTCCGCACGCTCCAACGCAATCTCGTCCGGTCTCACGCCGCAGGGGTCGGTGCACCAATGGAGGCCGAAGTCGTCCGCGGCATGATGCTCCTACTCGCCGCGTCGCTTTCTCGTGGACACTCCGGCGCACGCCCCGTGCTCGCCGAAACCCTCGCGGCGATGCTCAACGCCGGAATCACCCCCGTCGTCCCCGAGACCGGTTCCGTCGGCGCCTCGGGAGACCTCGCGCCTCTTGCGCACGTCGCCGTCGCGCTCATCGGCGAAGGACCCGTCGACCACCGCGGACAACGAACCACCGCCGGTGCAGCGATGGCCGCGGCAGGTCTCTCGCCGGTCGTGCTCGAAGCGAAGGAAGGCCTCGCGCTGATCAACGGCACGCACCTGATGGCGACGCTGGGCGCGTTGGCGTGCGAAGATGCATCTGTGCTCATGGGCTGGGCGTTCGGCGCCGCCGCGATGTCGATCGATGCGTCGCGCGCGACCGATTCGTTTCTCGATGGTCGGATCCACGAGGCGAGGAAGCAACCGGGCCAGATCGCCGCTGCCGCGGAACTTAGGCGATGGATGGCCGGGACCGAGATCGTGGGCAGTCACGCGGAGAACGACCCGCGGGTCCAGGACCCCTACTCGCTGCGGTGCATGCCGCAGGTCATGGGCGCGGCCTGGGACTGCCTGGGTTATGTAAAGGGTTGCGTCGAACGGGAGCTGGGCGCCGTTACCGACAACCCTCTCGTCTTCACCGAGGGCGACGGTGACGCCATCGTCTCGGGCGGCAACTTCCACGGCATGCCCCTCGCCATCCCCCTCGACGCGATGGCCCTCGCCGTTACCCACCTCGCCGGCATCAGCGAACGGCGCGTCTTCTGGATGACCGCCGCCTTCGACAGCGAAAGCCACCTCAAGCCCTACCTCGCCGCCGGCCAGCCCGGCCTGAGCTCCGGCCTCATGATCGCGCAGTACACCGCCGCCGCGTGCTGCAACGAGATGATCACACTCTGCACGCCCGCGAGCGTTTCGAACGTCGGCACCAGCGCAGGCATGGAGGACTACAACTCGTTCGGGCCGCGCTCCGCCGCGAAAGTCCGCCGCGCCCTCCAACTCGCCCGCTCCGTCGTCGCCATCGAACTCCTCACCGCCGCGGCGGGCCTGGACGTCCACAGACCGTTGAAGTCCGGACGCCGCGTCGAAGACCTGCACGCCCGGGTACGGTCGGTGGTACGGCCGCTGACGGAAGACCGCCCCCCGGCGCCGGATATCGCCGCGATCGAGGGGCTCATGCGGACCGCCCTCGGAATCTGACCCCCCCACCGCCGCTTTTCGCATGGTCAAACGAACTGAAGCCCGGTCCTTGCCGTACCGATGTTCATAGTGTATACTTTACACGAAGCACTCGGGAGGTCGTCATGCTCGCGGAACTCTACCGGCCATCGCTCGCCCTGCTCACCGACCTCTACCAGCTCACCATGGTGTGCGCAGCCTGGAAAGCCGGTCGTCACAACCTCGGCGCCGTCTTCCACATGAGCTTCCGCAAGCCGCCCTTTGGCGGCGGATACACCGTCGCCGCGGGAATCGGCCCCGCGATGGACTGGCTGACGTCGTTGCGGTTCGATAGGTCCGACATCGATTACCTGGCCGGACTGACCGCGGCGCGAGGAGAGAGACTCTTCCCCCCTGAGTTTCTTGCATGGCTCTCGAACGCTCGGCTCACCCTGGATGTCGACACCGTAGCCGAAGGCAGCGTCGTGTTTCCGCACGAGCCGCTCGTCCGGGTCCGAGGACCATTCTGGCAGTGCCAACTCGTCGAAACAGCGCTGCTGAACATCATCAACTTCCAGAGCCTCATCGCAACCAAGGCGGCAAGGATCTGCGCAGCCGCGGGCGGCGATCCTGTCATCGACTTCGGGTTGCGACGCGCACAGGGCATCGACGGAGCCCTCTCCGCCACCCGAGCCGCGTGGATCGGAGGCATCGCGGCGACCAGCAACGTCCTCGCGGGCAAACTCCTCGGCATCCCCGTCCGCGGCACACACGCCCACAGTTGGGTCATGAGCTTCGGCGACGAGCAAGACGCTTTCCGTGCGTACGCGGACGCCATGCCGCACAACACGCTGCTGCTCGTCGACACGTACGACACGCTCGAAGGTGTTCGGCACGCGATCGATGTTGGCCATGAACTCAAGCGACATGGACACCGACTTCTGGGGATCAGGCTGGATTCCGGCGACCTCGCGTACCTCAGCATCCAGGCTCGCGCCATGCTGGACGCGGCGGGCCTCACCGACGCGAAGATCGTCGCCAGCAACGACCTCGACGAGGGCACCATCGAGAGTCTGAAGCACCAGGGCGCGAAGATCGACACATGGGGAGTCGGCACGCGGCTGGTGACAGGCCACGACCAACCCGCACTGGGCGGCGTTTACAAGCTCGGAGCAATGGAAACAACACCCGGCGCGTGGACCTCCGTCGTGAAAGCGAGTGAACAGCTGGCGAAGGCCAGCGTTCCGGGTGTTCTGGGAGTTCGTCGCTTCACGAGCGATGGCAAGATGGTGGCCGACATGATCTACGACGAATCACTTGCCGGTACGCCGCGCGACATGATCGTCGATCCCAAAGACCCGACCCGGCGCCGTCGCGTCGGCGGATCCTTCGTCGAGTTGCTCGAGCCCGCGGTCCGCAACGGATCGCAGGTCGCCGGTTCTCCAACCCTCGCAGATGCACGGGCCCGCTGCGAACGCGACCTCGCCATGCTCGATCCCGCCTGCAAGCGACTCCTGAATCCCCACGAGTACCCCGCGGGTCTGGAGGAATCACTGCACGAGAAACGTCTGCAGATGATCGCCGCGGTCAGGCACGCCAAGAACACCCCCACCACTACCGCCCGAGAGGAGACGACGCGATGAGGTTCCTGAAAGTCGCCGGCGCAGCCGTCAACCAGACCCCAATGGCATGGCGCTCCAATCGGCTGAATCTCCTGCACGCGATCCGCCAGGCACGCGAGAGCGGTGTCAGTCTTCTGTGTCTCCCGGAACTCTGCACCAGCGGCTACGGATGCGAAGACGCGTTCGCATCCCCCGATGTTCGAGATCGCTGCTGGCGCATGGTGAGCGAACTGCTACCCGAAGCCCGAGGGCTCGCGGTGTGCTTCGGGCTCCCCGTCATGCACCGCAACGCCCTGTTCAACTGCGCCGCCATGGCCGTCGATGGCCGCGTCGTCGGGCTGGTCGCCAAACGCCACCTCGCCGGTGAAGGCCTGCACTACGAGCCGCGATGGTTCAAGGCCTGGCCGGAGGGCGTTCGCTCAGAAGTCGAAACGCCCCTGGGTGTACTACCCATCGGTGATCTGATGTTCGACATCGGCGGAGTGCGCATCGGCTTCGAAATCTGCGAAGACGCGTGGGTCGCGCAGCGTCCGGGAGCCACACTCGCAAGATACGGCGCAGACATAATCCTCAACCCCAGCGCATCGCACTTCGCCTTCGGGAAGATCAACGTCCGCGAGCGATTCGTGCTCGAAGGCTCGCGTGCGTTCGGCACCGCCTACGTGTACTCCAATCTCCTCGGCAATGAGGCCGGCCGCGCGATCTACGACGGTGGTGTCATCATCGCCTCCTGCGGCGAACTTCTCGCACGCGGCGAACGGCTCAGCATGAAGGACTGGCAGTTGACCTGCGCCGCCGTTGACATCGACCGCCAACGCACCATGCAATCCCGCACGGCCAGCTTCCAGCCCGCCGTCGGACCGGACCCGCTCTGCGTCCCCGTGGACTTCAAGTGGCCACTCCGGAACCCCGAACCTGCCCGCGCGCCCCAGCTTCCCGCCTGGGAACACTCGCACCACGTGAAGGAAGAAGAGTTCACGCGAGCCGTCTCACTAGGCCTCCTCGACTACCTCCGCAAGAGCAACGCGAGCGGCTTCGTCGTCTCCCTGAGCGGCGGCGCCGACTCCGGCGGCGTGATCTGCCTCATCCGCGCCATGGTTGACCTCGCCCTCGCAGAACTCGGGCCAGAAGGGCTCCGCTCGAAACTTCCTCGCATCGGCGCGGCCACGCCCGACCCCCGCAACTGGATGGCACACCTGCTCACCACGGTCTACCAAACCGCCGAAGGCAGCTCGGAAGCCTCTCGCGCCGCCGCCGCAACCATCGCGGCATCCATCGGCGGAACGCACCACGAGTTCGATGTCTCCGGCGTCGTGCGCGAGCATGTCGCGCACGCTCAATCCGCGATCGGCAGACCACTCTCCTGGACCAGCGACGACTTCGCCCTGCAGAACATCCAAGCCCGAAGCCGCGGGCCCGGCGCGTGGATGCTCGCCAACATCAAGGACGCACTGCTGCTCGCAACCAGCAACCGCTCCGAGGCCGCCGTGGGCTACGCCACGATGGACGGCGATACATGCGGCGGCCTCTCACCCATCGCCGGCATCGACAAGGCCTTCCTGCTCAAATGGCTCCGCTGGATGGAGCGCGAAGGCCCCGCCGGACTCGGCCCCGTACCCGCCCTCGCCGCGATCACGTCTCGAATCCCAAGCCCCGAACTTCGCCCGCCGAGCATGGACCAGACAAGCGAGGGCGACCTGATGCCCTACGACGTCCTCGAACTCATCGAGGACCTCGCCGTCGCGGCCAAGCACTCCCCACGCGAAGTCTTCGTGAGCGTCTGCGCAACCGACCCGTCCCGCCCCAAGCACGTCGTCCTCGCGTGGGTCTGCAAGTTCTTCCGCCTCTGGGCACGAAACCAGTGGAAGCGCGAACGCTACGCCCCAAGCTTCCACCTCGACGACCACAACCTCGACCCCAAGACCTGGTGTCGATTCCCAATCCTCTCCGGCGGCTTCGCCGAAGAACTCGCCGAACTCGAGGCCGAAGTGCGAAAGGAGCACCGCTCATGAGCTACACCTACGAATACCCGCGGCCCGCCCTCACCGTCGATTGCGTCATCTTCGGCCTCGACGCAGACGATCTCAAAGTCCTCCTTATCAAACGCGCCAGCGACCCCCACAAGGGCAAGTGGGCCCTCCCCGGCGGCTTCGTCGACATGGACGAAGGACTCGACCGCGCCGCCATGCGCGAACTCGAAGAAGAAACCGGCCTCACACGCGTCTACCTCGAACAGCTCTACACCTTTGGTGATCCCGAGCGAGACCCCCGCGGCCGCGTCGTCTCCGTCGCCTACTGGGCACTCACCCGCGTCCTCGCCGAACCCGTACGCGCCGCGAGCGACGCAGAATCCGCGGCATGGTTCAGCGTCAGCGACCCACCCCGCCTCGCCTTCGACCACGCCAAGATCCTCGACATGGCCCACCAGCGCCTGCGTGCGAAAGTGCGGTATCAGCCCGTCGGATTCGAGTTGCTCCCCCGCGAGTTCACCCTCTCCCAGCTCCAGCACGTGTACGAAGTGGTGCTGGAACGCACCATCGACAAACGCAACTTCCGCAAACGCATCCTCGACATGGGCATCCTCGTCGACACCGACACAACCCAGCAGGACGTCGCCCATCGCGCCGCCAAGCTGTACCGATTCGACAAGAAGAAGTACGACCAACTCGCGGCAAAGGGCTTTGACTTCGAGGTCTGACACCTCCCCCACTCTCGGAAGGAGATCCCGGTGCGAGCACTCATCATGGTTGACATCCAAAACGATTTCCTACCCGGCGGCGCACTGGCCGTCCCACGCGGAGACGAAATCATCGCCCTCGCCAACGACCTCGCCACCGAGTTCCCCCTCGTTGTGGCAACCCAAGACTGGCATCCCGCGGGCCACGAGTCCTTCGCGTCAAGCCACGCGGGACGGCGCATCGGTGAAGTCATCGACCTGCACGGACTTCCCCAAGTACTCTGGCCAGACCACTGCATCCAAGGCACCCACGGCGCCGAGTTCGCCACGCAACTCAACCGCACGCGCATCGCAAATGTCTTCACCAAAGGCGAAGACCCCACCGTCGACAGCTACAGCGGTTTCTTCGACAACGGGCGGCGCCGCTCCACAGGTCTCGCCGATTGGCTTCGCGACCACCACGTCCGCGAAGTCTGCATCATCGGCCTCGCCACCGACTACTGCGTCAAGGCCACCGCCATCGACGCCGTTCGAGAGGGCTTCACCACAACCTGCGACCTCCGCGCCTGCCGCGGCGTCGAACTCTCGCCCGGCGATTGTGCCCGCGCCATAGCCGCCATGAAGCAGGCCGGCGTCCACGTCGTCGGTGAATGATCCCACCGCAAGACCTGAGCAACCGCGCAAACCACAGACACCCACCCCGGCTCACGCGTCGATCTGAATCAACACCGCCTTCGCCGCAGCCTCGCTCAGCGGCACCTCCGCACCATCCGCAGTTCGCACCACGATGATCCCCGCCCCGGGTTCCTTGGCAGCAACAGTGATCTTCGACGTCACAGTGAGCCCGTGCCGCCGCAAGAATCGCAGCGACTCGCCACGCTGATCCAACACGCGGGCCAGACGCCCCCCCTGCCCCTTGGAAAGCTCGGCGAGCGGCACAACCCTGGGCTCGCGCATCGACCCGTCTTCAGCAGGGATCGGATCCCCGTGCGGATCAAACCGCGGATGCCCCAGGTGACGATCAAGCGCCTCGAGCACCAGCGGCGAAATGGCATGCTCAAGCCGCTCGGCCTCGTCATGCACAACCGCCCAGTCCAGCTTCAGCGTTTCGACCAGAAACGTCTCCACCAGCCGGTGCCGCCGCAGAATATCAAGCGCCGCCCGCGTCCCCTTCGCCGACAGACTCACGCCCCCGAACCGCTGGTACTTCGCCAGCCGCGCCGACGCGAGCTTCTTCACCATCGAGGTCGCCGTGCCCGTGGTCACGCCCACCACCGCCGCGATGTGCGTCATCGAAGCCTCGCCCGCGGGCGATTCGAGGCTGAGGCGGTAGATCGCCTTGAGGTAGTTCTCAACGGTTTCGGTGGCCACAGATGAGATCCTAGCAACCCCGCCCACAACTGTCGCGTGCGTTGACTGCGAGATTCCAAAGCCTACAGTTTGAGTCGTCAAACTTTCCCCTTTCCGAGCGCAGGAGGCACTACTCGTGGGTACTCGCGGTTCCGATCCCTGGTCGCGACGGTTGCTGCTCCGCACTTCCCTCTGCGCCATCGCCCTCCTCGCATCCTGCTCCCTCCCCGGATGCGGCAAACGCGACACCGCCGCCACACCAACCCTCGGCGTCGTCGCAACCACCGGCATGATCGCCGATGTCGCCCGCGAAATCGCAGGCCCACACGCCACCGTCACCACCCTCATGGGCGAAGGTGTCGACCCGCACCTCTACAAGCCCTCGCCCGGTGACGTCCGCATCATGTCCGACGCCGCCATGATCCTCTTCAACGGCCTCCACCTCGAAGGACGCATGGCCGACGTCATCGTTAAGATGGCCTCCGGGCGCGAAGTCATCCAAGTCACGGACACGATCGACGAATCACTCCTCCGCGAACCCCCCGAGTTCGAAGGCCAGTTCGACCCGCACGTCTGGTTCGATGTCTCCCTCTGGCGCACCGCCTCGCAGCGGATCACCTCCGCTCTCGCCTCGAAGGACCCCGCCAACGCGCCCGCCTACACCACCAGAGGCGCCGAGTACGCCGCGGTTCTCCAATCACTCCACGAGTACGCCCGCACCACCATCGGCACCATCCCCGAATCAAACCGCGTGCTCGTCACCGCCCACGACGCCTTCGGTTACTTCGGAAGAGCCTACGGCCTGCGCGTCATGGCCATCCAGGGAATCAGCACCGATAGCGAGGCCAGCCTCCGCGACATGAACGCCCTCGTCGACGTGCTCGCAAAAGCCAACATCCCCGCCGTCTTCGTCGAAAGCAGCGTCCCCCGCAAAACCGTCGACGCTCTCGTCGAAGGCTGCCGCTCCCGCGGCCACGCCCTCGTCATCGGCGGCGAACTCTTCAGCGACGCCATGGGCGCCGACGGCACCCTCTCCGGAACCTACGTGGGCATGGTCGTCCACAACGTCGACACCATCACGCACGCCCTCGGCGGCACCGTGCCCGAGCACAAGCCCGGCAAGCTCGGTGAGTACCTCCAGCACCTCGCCGCTTCCCAAGCCAAGGCACCGTCATGACCACCGACGCCGCCCACCCAGCCCCCGCCGTCAGCGTCGAAGTCCACGACGTCACCGTCGCCTACCAGCGCAAGCCCGTCCTCTGGGACATCGACGTCCTCCTCCCCTCCGCAAAGCTCATCGCCGTCGTCGGCCCCAACGGCGCAGGCAAATCCACGCTCCTCAAGGCCATCCTCGGCCTCGTCCCGCTCGCAAGCGGACGCATCGAAGTCATGGGCCGCTCCCTCGCCGCCGCGCGACACCTCATCGGCTACGTCCCCCAACGCGAAACCGTCGACTGGGACTTCCCCATCGACGCCCTCGACGTCGTACTCATGGGCTGCTACGGCCGCCTCGGCTGGATCAAACGCCCCGGCCGCGCCGACCGCGAACTCGCCCTCTCCTGCCTCCGCCAAGTCGGCATGCAAGACTTCGCCTCCCGTCAAATCAGCCAGCTCTCCGGCGGCCAACAACAACGCGTCTTCCTCGCCCGCGCACTCGCCCAGCAGGCCGAACTCTACTTCATGGACGAACCCTTCGCCGGTGTCGACGCCGCCACCGAACGCGCAATCGTCGACGTTCTCCGCGAACTCCGCGGCCGGGGCAAAACCGTCATCGCCGTCCACCACGATCTCCAAACCGTCGCCGATTACTTCGACCACGTCGTCCTCCTCAACATGCGACTCGTCGCCGCCGGCCCCGTCGATTCCACCTTCACCCGCGACAACCTCCAGAAAACCTACGGCGGTCGCCTCACCATCCTCGACGAAGCCGTCGAGTCCGTTCGCCGCAGCGGAATCTGACCCTCCATGCACGACTTCTTCCGGCTCATCACCTTGCAGGACGGAAACACGCGCGTCGTGCTCCTCGGCGCAACCGTTCTCGGAATCGCCGCCGCAATCGTCGGCTGCTTCGCCGTCCTCCGCAAACGCTCCCTCGTCGGTGACGCCGTCGCCCACGCCGCACTCCCCGGCATCTGCCTCGCCTACTTCATCGTCGGCGACCGCAGCTTCATCGCCTTCCTCATCGGCGCACTCCTCATGGGCGTGCTCGCCACCGCCTTCGTCTCCCTCGTTCGCTCCATGACACGCGTCAAAGAAGACGCGGCAATCGCCATCGCCATCGGCGGCTTCTTCGGACTCGGCGTCGCTCTCTCACGCATGATCCAGAACGAACCCTCCGGCAACCGCGCCGGCCTCGACGGTTTCATCTTCGGCAAAGCCGCCAGCATGGTCCGCCAGGACGCCCAGCTCATCCTCGTCGCCGCCGCCGTCGTCGTCGGCATCGTGCTGCTCCTCTACAAAGAGTTCAAGGTCCTCTGCTTCGACACCAACTTCGCCGCAGGCCAGGGCTGGCCAACGCTCCTCCTCGACCTCGTCCTCATGGCGCTCGTGTGCGTCTGCACCGTCGTCGGCCTTCCCGCCGTCGGCGTCGTCCTGGTCGTCGCGCTCCTCGTCATCCCATCCGTCGCCGCGCGATTCTGGACCGACAAACTCTCCACCCTCATCATCATCGCGGGCACCATCGGCGGCCTCTCCGGAATGCTCGGCACCGCCCTCAGCGCCGTCGTCCCCGCACCCGCAGGCTCCCTCACCCGCGGCTGGCCCACCGGCCCCGTCATCGTCCTCGTCGCCGCGGGCATGTTCATCATCTCCCTCCTCGCAGCCCCCAAGCGCGGACTCATCGCAGACTTCATCCGCCGCCGCTCCCTCCGCCGCCGAATCGCAATCCAGAACCTCCTCCGCGACGCCTACGAAACCCTCGAAGCCGGCGGCGACCTCTCCCTCCCATGGCAGCCCGACCACCTCGGCCGCGCTTCAACAGACCACACTCGCGCCGCCCTCCGCGCCGTGCGCGCGGGCTACGTCCACAAACTCCCCTCCGGCTTCGCCCTCACACCAGAAGGCCAGGCCGCCGCAGCCCGTGTCGTACGCACGCACCGCCTCTGGGAGCTCTACCTCATCGAACAAGCCGACATCGCCCCAGACCACGTCGACCGCGACGCCGACGAGATCGAGCACGTACTCCCCCACGAACTCGTCTCGCAGTTGCACTGGCGACTCGCAAGCGAAGGCCGTCTCCCCGTCGGCGATGTCCCGCCGCGATCCGTCCCAACCTCGCCCCACCCGCTCCCGCAGAAGCCCCCCACCGCCAGTCGAACCCTCCCCGCGCTCGCCTTCGCGGGCATGCTGACCCTCGCCGCAACCGACGCCAGCGCCGCAGAACGCGCGATCTTCCACCTCGGCTCGTACGCCGTCGGATCGAACGACCTGTGGACCATCGCCACCGCGGCCTGCTGCGCCATCGCGTGCGGCGTGCTCGGCTGCTTCCTTGTCCTCCGCCGCCTCTCCCTCCTCGGCGACGCCATCTCGCACGCGATTCTCCCCGGACTCGCCGGCGCCTTTCTGCTCACCGGTAGCCGCGACATCCTGCCCATGCTCATCGGGGCCATGCTCGTCGGCGTCATGACCGCCGTGCTCTCCGCGGGCCTGAACCGCTGGGGCCGCGTGCCCGAGGACGCATCCATGGGCGTCGTCTTCACCACCCTCTTCGCGCTCGGGGTCGTCCTCATCACCTTCGCCGCCAAGAACGTCGACCTCGACCCCGGTTGCGTGCTCTACGGACTCCTCGAGTTCGTGCCCTTCGACACCACGCAGATCATGGGCGTCCAGGTCCCCCGCGCGTTCGTCTGGCTGCTCGCCGCACTGACCGTCAACATCGCGCTCATCCTCGTGTTCTTCAAAGAGCTCAAGATCGTCAGCTTCGATCCCTACCTCGCCACCACCATGGGTATCAGCGCGACGCTGGTGCACTACGGACTCATGACCGCCGTCGCGGCGACCTCCGTCGCATCCTTCGAGGCCGTGGGATCCATCCTCGTCATCGCGATGCTCGTCGCTCCCGGTGCCACCGCGCAGCTCATCACCGACAGGCTCGGCGCCATGCTCTTCTGGGCCGCGGGCATCGCGGCACTCTGCGCGGTACTCGGGTACATCGGCGCCGTCTGGCTGAACACCTCGATCGCCGGCATGGTCGCCGCGACATCGCTCGCCGTGTTCCTCCTCGCGGTCGTCGCTTCTCCGACCCATGGCCTCATCGCCAAACGAATCCGCACCCGGGCATCACGGTCGCAGCCGCCGCCCGATCTTCGCACGTCCTGAATATCCCTCGCCCCCGCGTTCTCTCCTACCATTACCTTGCTATGGACGCTTCCTCCACGTCGTCCCGTCTCGCCCATCGTCTGCTCGCGCTCCGAGATGGTTGCCTCGGGTTGGAACGCGACAACGCACCCCTTCTCCGCTCGCTCGCCGACGCCTCCGCGTCCGAAACACCCGGCCCCGCGCCGGGGGCCACGGCGAGTTCCCGCAACCTGCTCCACTACCTCGCCATCCGCGGCGAAGACCTCCGAGACCTGCACCTCCCGCTCGCTGAACTCGGGCTCTCCTCGCTCGGCAGGATCGAGTCCAACGTCCTCGCGAACCTGAACGCCGTTCTCGACCGACTTGAGGTCCACGGTGATACCCAGCCGCCCCCGATCACACTCGCCGAAGCGGCCACGCTCCTCGAGCGGCGCACCTCGGCGCTGCTCGGCCCGGCCCGCAACAACTCCGGCGACGCTCGCTCGGTACGCATCATGGTCACCCTCCCGAGCGAGGCCGCGACAAACCCGACGCTCGTGCGTGATCTGCTGGTTTCGGGGATGGCCTGCGCTCGGATCAACACGGCGCACGACGAGACGGACTCCTGGGTGCGCATGTGTACGCACGTCCGCACCGAGGCCGCGAAGCTCGGCGTGGAGTGCCGCATTCTGATGGATCTCGCGGGGCCCAAGCTCCGCACCGGGGAGTTTGAGCCCGGCCCGCAGGTGGTGCGTGCGAAGCCGGACCGCGACGAGCTGGGGCGTGTCGTTCGTCCCGCAACCCTGCTGCTGCGACCGGACGACGCGCCCGCGACCTCGCCGCAGGAACTCCCCGTTCCACGCGAATGGCTGCGTGCGTTGAAGGCCGGGGACGCCATCGAGCTCTTCGATACACGGGGTCGGCGGCGCTTGCTCCGCGTCCAGAGCACGGGCGGTGATCCGGAGTCGCCGCGAGTGCTCACGACGAGCGACCGGACCCTGTACGTCGGGTCAAACACGGTGCTTCGGCTGTTGAACGCCCGCGAGCGGGTCCGCGAGACCGTCGCCGGGAGCGTGCCACCGATACGCCAGTGCATCATCGCGCGGCCGGGTGATGTCATCCATCTGTCGCTCTCGAATAGGCTCGGACGTCCCGCGGACGGGCAGCGCCCGGCGGTTCTCTCGTGCACGCTGCCGGAAGCCTTCGCCCGCGCCAAGCCGGGCGAGCAGGTGTGCATCGACGATGGCCGCGTGAGCACCGTCATCGAGGATATCCGCGACGAGACAGTCGTCCTTCGCGTCACACGGGCCTCGGCCCTCGGCGATCGCATCAAGGAGGACAAGGGGATCAACCTTCCGGACACGGACATCGCGGTCCACGGACTGACGCAGCAGGACATCGAAGTGCTCCCGATCGCGGCAAAGCACGCGGACATCGTCGGCATGTCCTTTGTCCGCGAGGCGTCGGATGTGGTGGATCTCCGCCGCCGTCTGGACACGCTCGGCGGATCGCACCTGGGCACGATCCTCAAGATCGAGACTCGGCGCGCGTTCGAAAACCTCCCGCACCTGCTTCTCGCGGCATTGCACGGCCCGAGTGCCGGCGTCATGATCGCTCGCGGCGATCTCGCCGTCGAGGTCGGGTACGAGCGTCTGGGCGAGGTGCAGGAGGAGATCCTCTGGCTGTGCGAGGCGGCGCAGATCCCGGTCATCTGGGCCACCCAGGTCCTGGAAACGATGGCAAAGACCGGCCGCCCCTCGCGCGCCGAAGTCACCGACGCGGCAATGGGCGAGCGGGCGGAGTGCGTGATGCTGAACAAGGGGCCGTTCATCGTCGAGGTCGTGCGCTTCCTCGACAGCCTCATGCGGCGCATGCAAGACCATCAGTCGAAGAAGCGACCGATGATGCGTGCCCTGGGCGTAGCCCGCCGATTCGCCCGGCGCGATTGACGGCACGCCGCTCAGTTGGTTCATGCGATGGCATCCGCAAGATGCCCTTCAAAGCCGCCCCACCGTGGCAGCGGCATGCTTGCCGCTGGGTCTCAGCGGCTTTCCAGCCGCTTTCCGTGTTGATCACACCACCCACAGCAACCCCCGCTCAGGTGCCACTGAAACCGCTTCGGTTTCAGTGCGAACACCCCACCCCAACCGCCACACCCCTCCCCCACCCCAAACCCAAGCACCAAAGGTGCGGACATCCGCCAACCCTGGCCACGAACCCCAAACGACTCACCGACCGCCGCTGTTCTTACTTCTACCATATATCCCCCACCCACGCCACACCCTCTTCGCCCCAAAGGGGCGCCGGAATGCAGCGACGGGTGAAGCGATGCCGCTCTGGGCATCGCGCAACCCGTCGAACCAGGCCCAATCTCCGCTTTGCCCCAGCGGGGCAAAGGAGCCCCCACACATCCGCGCCCGACACGAGACACGACCCCCGCGCCGTCCCCGCGACTTTCAGTCGCGTCTTCACTCCACCCCGGCCGCCACAACGCCGCGCCCAATCCAAACTGCCCCCACCCCTCCTCCCTATGGCCTAAGGCCTATGCCCTATGGCCTTCTTCCGCGAGCAAGCCACCGGAAAGCCCCTTGATTCCTCTCCGCCCGACTAAGGGCGGACGCGCTCACCCGCCCCGCGCCGCACACTCCGACATCGGCCTGGGCTCGCACCCAGACCTCATCCCCGCGGCTGGCGCTTCCATGCCTCCCCGACAACTGCACGCGACGCACACCAGCCCTCGGGCAGGTCGCAAAGTTCGGCGACCGATGGATCCAGCCCGACGATGGTTCGAAGTGCCACAACCGCCGCATCCTCGGCCCGAGGCGGAACAGTCCCCCCATGAAACTGCCACGCCCCATCGTCCTTGTCGTGACTTACCCAACAGATGGGCTCTAACCCCAAACTGATCGCGCGGGTCGTAAACACGGCCGTATTTGGCGGATCAGCGAAGGACCATGATTCGTCAGTGTGGCTCATTCGCCTGCTCCGCTCTGTACTCCTCCACAATCCTGATCGCCATCGCCTTGGCCGAGGTAACCGCAAGGGGATGCGTCGTGGTGGCTTGCACGGCCTGAATCCAGTCGATTTCTTCATGCAGCCGACGAAAGAGCAGCCCTTTCGCCAGCTCAAAAGTTGCCGTCGTGGGCCTACGACGAAGTGACTCAAGTAGCACCGGCGGGTAGCTCCGTGGCCAGCACTCAATGGTCTCAATCACGTCACCAACATCGAACTCAAGGCAATGCACCCGCTCAATGAGCAGGAACAGCGACCACTCCGCTCGTCGTTCGATCCGTTCGAAGCGCACATGCCTCGGCGAGTAGGATGCAAAGGCGCGCGGAGCGGTGGTGCTGCTCGGCGCGCACGGCGTTGAGCGTCGGACTCGCGTGGTGGACGCGGGATCGGCCCGGAGCTTCTCCGGAGCACGCAGGGGGCGGGGCGCGAGGCCTCCGCCGCAGTTCGGGCACCGGCCTCGGAGAACACCCGCCGCGCAGGCCGTGCAGTAGGTGCATTCGAACGAGCAGATCATCGCCCCAGGATCGCTCGGCGAGAGATCCGCGTCGCAGCATTCGCAGTTGGGCCGCAGTTCAAGCACGGCGAGCCTCCCTCTTCGCACGCTTCTTCGACCGGCTACCGGTCACCCACGACACCTCGCACCCGTGCTTCCAGAGAAAGGCGGTGAGTTGCCCGACGTGATGCGACAAGTGCCGGAGGTTGTAGAGATACGTCTCGGCCCTCGCTCCCTTGATCCACGAAAACCCGGAAGGACCGGCCAAGCTTCGCGGGGTTTCCTCGCAAAGGGCCAGCTCAACCTTCTCTCGCACGGTTCGCGCGTACTCCAAGAGCTCCTCGCGCCCGAACTCGCGCGCGGGCCCCTCCCACAGCCCCTTGCGACCACCCGGGTGCATCCCGCCCGAAGCCCGGTCGGGCTTCCAGTCGAGCAATCGCTTCGCGAGGTAAAGATCGGTGAACCCGAGCGTGTGATGGACAACATGCCAGAATGGCTTGGTGCCCACCGGTTCCTTCCACAGCGCATCAGGACACGCGCGCACACACATCTCAAGTGTCTCGACCGCGGCCAGAATCTGCGTTTCGGCGACCCCGACAAAAGTGTTCCTGTTCATGCCTCCAGCTTACCGACTCATCGGCTCTTGGCTGCGGCATTCCGACCCCCGCCGCCGAGGCACCACCACGCCTCCCGCCGGGTCGCCACGGCTGCGACTACCTTGGAGCGCCCGCCCACAACTCCACTGCGCACCTCTGCGGCGACACCCACAACGCTCACAGCAAGGGAGCCCACAACCGCAGGGCTGTTCCTCGCGGGCGAACAGCCCAGGCGCGGCACCACACCCAGCGGTCGATACACCCGCCCGCCTCACCGCTCCGGCAACTCCCAGAACTGCACCACTCGCGCGCCGGCACTCCAGGTCGCAAGGGTGCCATCAGGCCTCAGCATGATGAAGTACCACAAGCGATCGCCACGGGGAAGATCAAAGCGGGTGCCCTTCGCCGTCAGCGGCACGGCAAACGACGTCAGGCCGCCGTGATCGCAGACCATCGCACGACCGGTGTCAACGCGAAGTCCGGCCCCGCTCGGCGGCACCTCGATGGGCACCGTGCCCAGCCCTTCCCCTTCCGCTCCATACACGCACAACCACGCCTGCCGCTCGCTGGACCAGCTCTGGGGGGTTGGACGCGAGCAGAGCACAACCAGCGTCCCG
This sequence comes from Phycisphaerales bacterium, assembly GCA_044359425.1. Lineage (GTDB taxonomy): Bacteria > Planctomycetota > Phycisphaerae > Phycisphaerales > UBA1924 > JBEIUO01. The sequence goes on along the minus strand of JBIKMF010000011.1, from coordinate 2,529 downwards.
TCCGGCGCGGCCTGAGCGTCCAGCACTTTGACAATCCAGGCGCCATCCGGGCGATGGTCGATCTGTCGACCAGGCGTGCCATCCGGGGCCACGCGGCGCAGAGATCCGCCATTCGCTTCCCAGCCGCCACCATGAACAGCTTCCCAGCGGCCCAGCACCTCGGGGTCCCACGGCTCCTTGGGCCTCTCAACTCCGATGCGCTCGCCATCGGGGCCGAACAGGACGATGTTCCCGTCATAGTTCATTTGGTATGTCACGCCGCCATCTTCCTCCACGGTGATCCACGCCAGAGCGCTTTGAGTCGGCGTGTCCCCGGGCTCGGGCTTGAGCACCTTCATCGGTTTGCCCAACTCATCAAACACATGGACGTACGCCGTGCCCTTCTCCAACGCGTAGATCCAGCCCCTCTTGTCCAGGGTCACCGCCGCGGGTTCGGACATCGAACCCTCCGGTGCTCCCCCCAGCGCTGTGTCCGCCTTGCCGTCCTCGCCCAACCGGTAGAGCCGCGAGCCGTCCGAGACCCAGACACGTCCGTCGGGATCCACCGCGAAGGGGTCATACAGGCGGAACGGCTCGCCCTTCGGGCCGCGAGCGTGGAACGACTGCCAGCAGACGCCCTCGCGATTGACCCGATGCAGGAGGTTCTCGTGGGCGCTGTCGTAGAGGACGAGGCCGCCGTCCTTGTCGGCGCGGATGTCGGCGTAGTAACCCATCCCCGGCGCCTTGGCATCTCCGAGCACCGCCGCTACCTGCCACACCTGCGGCTCGCTCTGGCCCGGGCGCATGACTTCGATCGCGCCATCGTCCGCTACGCCCGTCAGCATGGCCACCGACCCATCGGAGAGCACCGCGATGTCCTGGATCGACTCGCCCTGCCCGTACCCGGGCTCGGTCGTTGACGAGCTGACCTTGCCCTCCTTGTCGTATCGCGCAACTTGATCGCGGATGGTGTAGTTTCCATGGAGCCTTCCGAGCACGATGAAGCCGCCGTCGGGCGTGCGGCAGATCCGCTCGATCGAGCCGGCCGAGAAATCGGCGATCGCCTGGAGCTCCTTCGTCGTGATGTCCAGGAACCACGCGCGCGAGACCGAGGCGCGATCCTCCCCATACTCGGTCTGCGCGACAATCCAGCGATCGCCATTAAGCCACACCGCCTGCGGAAGCTGGGCACGCTCCGACACCGCAAGCCCCAAGGGAATGTCCGCGACCGTCTGTCCATCGCGATCCACGAGCGTGAACCGTGCGGCGGATTCCACCTCTTCGACCCACCGCACCCACCCGATGCGTCCCCGGTCATCCATGCTCAGGCTATAGATCCCCTCGATCACGTCGGTTGACGGAGGCGCGGCGATCGCAACCTCACGTAAGAGCTTGAGTTCCCCTTGCTCAATCACCGGGCGAACCGGCCCCGGGTTCTCCGATGGGGTTGCGACCTCCGTCCCGACCTCCCTCACGCTCCACGCGTCCGCGTCGTGAGCGAGGGTGTATGTAGTCCGCTTCCCCTCGAGATAGGAAACCACCGCAAACGAGCCATCCCCGCGGGTTTCAATCTGCCGGACCCCCCGGTCGGCAAGATCCCACCACTGCCAGTCGCGCGGCATGTTGGCGTACTCACCGTCGATCCGAAGAGACCAGACGATCTCCCCCGCGCGGTCGATCAGCTCAAACACCGCGGACTGCCGGCTTTCTTCATACACGAACCAGTGCACGGCGATGAGGCCCGTGTCTCCGATCAGCCTCGCATCCACCTCGCGAGAGAAGGAATACTGGCCCTCGTGCGGAGCCTTGGGGGTCTGCACGCCCTGAGGCTTGCCGTCCGAAAGCCCGTAGATCCACCATTGCGCGGGCGATTCATCGCCGATCCCCTCGTGGCGGGATATACGCACGATCGCGCGCTGACCGGCCTGGTCGAGCATGACACCCTCGCCGCGCGGTTCGCCGGGAGGCGGTGGGTCCATCGGGAGCGCCGGTCCGTTCCGGGAGTGGACCTCGGTGGTAAGCGCAGAGCCATCGGGCCCGATGACAAGCACGACGATATTCCCATTCCAGCCCATGTAGCCGTTGTCGTAGGCGTAGCCAACCACCATCCCCGCATCGCTGACGACGCACTCCCGCAGCGTGTAAGCAAGCTCCACGTCGTAGGCCGCGGCACCGTTCTCGCGCATCAAGTACTTCGCTCGCCCCGCGCCTTCGGCGCTGCTCGGAACAATCGAAATCGTCCAGCGACCGTCGGGAGACGCGACCGAATAGGGGTCGACAAACGGCTGATCCGCACGCGCGGCAGACACTGCCGAAACGCCACAATCAGCCGGGAGAAATGCCCCCAGGTGCAGGCCGACCACGACCAACGTCGCAGCCAGAGTCAGGCGAGGAACGCGAATCGCTTTCATCCACAGCCTCCATTCCGCAGGCCCACCTCATCGCGGCACGGCAGATCCCGCGTGGAAACACGCCCTCATCCGGAGCTCGATCTCCTGCCGCGCACCCGCACCGCCCCAATGTACCCCCGGCCCCCCCCCCCCCCCCCGC
>JBIKMF010000065.1:0-13896 GCA_044359425.1 Phycisphaerales bacterium | reverse complement strand
TCCCTATTGCCTCACAGGACATGTTTGTGCGCGCCACAACTTTTTCTTCACCACCCCCCACCCCTCACAAACCCCACGAAACAAAGCCTCTTCTCTTCATTTTCGCTTTTCGTTTTTCGCTTTTCGCTTTCCGACGAGACGTCGGCGCGCGCACAGAAGCGTCCAAAGGGGGGTATAGGGTATGAGCACCGCGTTTCCTTCGATCCCTGCCATCGACTCCCTCCTCTCGCTCTTCTTCGAGCAACAGCTATCCCTCAAGTCCATCTCCCAGCGCATGGCCGTCTCCTTCGGCACGTTGATCCGCTTCATGTACAACCCGGACATTCGTTCGTTGATCGAGTTCGCCGTCCAGATCCAGGACCAACGCCACTCCCTCAAAGCCAACGACGCCATCGCCGAAACCCTCGACGACCTCCGCGCTTTGCGTGGCCTCCCCGAGAACCCCACCCCCGCCGACAAAGACCGCCAACGCAAAACCCTCGACTCCATCCGCCGCGCGGCAGAATCCCTCCGCAAATCCACCACCCCGCGCTCCCGCGCACAACAAACCCCGGCCAAACGCGATCCGCGCCGGGCGGCTCACGCACAACCCGCTGCTGGCCGTCGCGGTGGCCGACCAGCGGGCCGACACCCGGCGGCAGCGCCGAGCCCTGACGGAAGATGAACTGGCCCGCCTCCTGGACGCGGCCCAGCGCCGCCCGCTGGCCGACGCGATGACGGTGCGGCGCGGCGAAGCCAAGGGCCAAGCGCAGGCGAAGTTGTCGGCCGCCACGCGCGAGAACCTTCGGCGCATCGGCCGCGAGCGGGCGTTGATCTACAAGACGCTCGTGCTCACCGGCCTGCGGAAGGGCGAACTGGCCAGCATCACCGTCGGCCAGGTCGATCTTGGCGGAGGCGTGCCATACCTGCTCCTGCACGCACGCGACGAGAAGAACCGGCGCGGCTCGGAGATTCCGCTGCGGGCCGACCTCGCTGCCGACATCCGCTCGTGGCTGGCCGACCGGCTGACGCGCGCGCAGCAGGCGGCACGGGACACGGAGGACCCCATCCCGACGGCGCTCGCGAGCGACGAGCCGCTGTTCGACGTGCCCGACGGGCTCATTCGCATCTTCGACCGCGACCTGGTCTTCGCCGGGCTGGCCCGCGTCGAGACTCGCGGCGGCAAAGAAGTTGTCGTCAAGACCGACGACCGTGGCCGCACCATCGACATCCACGCGCTGCGGCACACCTTCGGAACCCACCTCTCCAAGGCGGGCGTTCCCCTGCGGACAGCGCAGGCCGCCATGCGGCACAGTGACCCGAGCCTAACCGCCAACGTCTACACCGACCCGAAACTCCTCGACGTGGCCGGGGCGGTGGCCAGCCTGCCGGACCTGCCGTTGGGGGCGGTCGGCCGAACGGCGGAGGCGGTGGCGGCGACTTGAGACTCCATGAAACGACCACGGCCCGAGCGTGTGCCCGGGCCGTGGAGGAATGAACTCAGGTTGCAGGGTCAGAGTCGCGCGAACTCAGCGGCGACGACGCGCGGCGAGCAGGCCGCCGAGGCCGAGGACCCGGTGCTGCCACCCGCTCGCACGCGTCGCGCTCAACCTGGGCGGAACTCCTGCGCCGCGTCTTCGCCCTCGACGTGCTGACCTGCCCGCACTGCGGCGGCCCACGCCGCCTCATCGCGCAACTCACAGACCCAGTCGTCGTGCGCAAGATCCTCGCGCACCTCGGACCGCCCACCGAACCTCCACCTCGCGGTCGACGACGACCGCCGCCGGCGGAAGTCATCCGCGTGGAGTTCCTATCCTCTATTGTTGCAACCTCTCTTGCCTCGCAGGTCCGGGTCTGCGCCGGCGCCCAGAAGTGCCTGGACCAATTCCTTGCCTAGGTCATCCTTGGCCCAAAGCAAACAATCAACGGCTACTGATCGTGTGGCGTGCACCCATTGTTTGCCGTAGCACTGGCTCGCCGCCCCTGAAGCCAAAAAAAACGCCGCCCGGTTTCGAGCGGCGTTCGTGGGAATGTAGGGGATCGTTCCGAGAGGCCCACTCACGGCCCGACAGCGTTAAGGTTGCCGAGCAAAGCAGAACAATCTCAGAAATTCACCACCCCGTCGAGGTTCATGTCGACTAGCGGGGCGGCGATTACCGATAGGTCAAGTTGGTGACGGAGAACCGCGAGTTGACCGAAGTGGCGGAGATCCAGACTTGCATCTGCACAACCTTGCTCAGGTCAAAGCCGGTGTCGATGGCGGCGGTGCTGAGGTCGAGGGTCACAGAGCTCGTTCCGACCGAGCGCACAAAACCGTCGGGCACCTCGGCAATGAAGCCGTTCTCGTCCATGAGGTGGAAGTACCCCGAGACCGACCCAGCAATCACGTTGATGTCGAATGACATCGAGTCGATCCCTGAGAGATCGATCGTCGAGGACATGTACCTGTCTTGACGGTAGGTGAGAACGCTACTGCTGGCCCTGCCGCTGGTGGCCCGCGGAAGGAACGCCGTCCAAGCTCCGTCCGCGATGGAGGCAGTGCCGGTGCCCGCGGAGTTGAACCGAGCCACCTGACGGACCGTGAAGAGCGAGTCCGGGGGGCTTGCCCAAGCCGCACCGAATCCATTGCCGCTGCTGTTCTGTGCGAGCGTGAGCGAATCCATGGGGAAGTCGCACGGCAAGGTGTAAGTAAAGTTGGTGACGGAGAACTGCGAGTTGACCGAAGTGGCGGAGATCCAGACTTGCATCTGCACAACCTTGCTCAGGTCAATGCCGGTGTCGATGGCGGCGGTGCTGAGGTCGAGGGTCACAGAGCTCGTTCCGACCGAGCGCACAAAACCGTCGGGCACCTCGGCAGTGAAGCCGTTCTCGTCCATGACGTAGAAGTACCCCGAGACCGACCCAGCAATCACGTTGATGTCGAATGACATCGACTCGATCCCTGAGAGATCGATCGTCGAGAAGGAACTGTCCTGGCGGTAGGTCAGGACGCTTGCGCTGCTGGACCCGGTGGTATTGAACTGTGGAAGGAAAGCCGTCCACGCTCCGCCCGCGACGGAAGCTGTGCCGGTGCCAGCGGAGTTGAACCGCGCCACCTGACGCTGATTGAAGAGCGAGCCCGGGGGGCTTGCCCAAGCCGCACCGAATCCATTGCCGCTGCTGTTCTGTGCGAGCGTGAGCGAATCCATGGGGAAGGCGCACGTCAAGGGCGTGGAAGTCAAGTTGGTGACCGTTGCACTCTCCCCTGCCGAAATGCCGGTGAACCGGACGCTCATGCCAGTGACCGCGCTCAGGTCAAAGCCGGGATCCATGGTCGCGGTGCTGAAGTCGAGGGTCTGGGTGCCGGTGCCGGACACAGACACCAGTGCACCAGCCTGAATGAGATTGAGACCGTTCGCATCCTCGAGGTACCAGTTCAGGTTGACAGAACCGGTCACGGTAACGTCGAACGACATCGACGCGATCCCTGAGAGGTCGATCGTCGAACCGACACTGTCCTGCCGATAGTTGAGATAGGAAGATCCATTGCTCGTGGGCGTGGAGAATTGGTTCGCGCCCATCGTCCACGCGCCGCTTCCGAGGGAGGCGGTGGCGTTGTTGAAACGCTGAAACTGCCGCTCCGCGAAGAGCGAGTTCGGGATGCTCACCCAGGGTGCGCCGGCATTGCCCGAAGCCTGCGAGGTCGTGAACGGATCCACGGACTGCGCAGAACTCTCTTTGGCCGGCCCCAGGATGGCCACAAGGGCCATCACACCGATTGCGATCGAAGTCTTTATGTCTCTCACGTCTTTTCTCCTCTGCCGCTCCTCGGGAGCGATTGTTGCCCGCGGATCGTCCACCGCAGCAGACGGTTACTGAGACAATCGGCGAACACTATATTATATCACCCCCCCCCCTTTGTCAACCCCCCTTTGTCTGGGATCCGCACAAAGATTGCGCAATGTGAAGATGGGGAATCAAGGCCGGTGCGGGCGGCGTGCCTGCATCAAGCCAGCCGGATCGCCGCTCGGTCAGCGTTCGTGTGCTTGCGGCACCGCCTCGTCGGCGCGTCGAGCGGCACGGACAGCGGTCGAGATTCAGAAGACCGCCGACACTTCCGCCACGACCGCGTGCGCAGCGGCAAAGTCCGCGATCACGGCGGCCGCGATCTCCATCTTCACCGCCGCGCACGCTGACGTTGCTCTGGCGATCTCCATCTTTGGGCTTCGGATCGCCATCGTTGCTTCCGCGCACTCCATCTTTGCTCCTGCGCTCGCTGACGCGGAGGCCGCGCAGAATCATCACGACCCGCCGCCCGCCGATCGGCAGCCTCATCCCCGCCACACCTTGCACAACCACTTGCACACTCGCTTGCACAAGCGAGCGTCCACCCAGGTCATTCCCTGTCATCGTCCGGGTGTTGGTCCCGATCCCGCCGCCCTCGCCCGCCTCGCCGGAACTCGCGGAATCTGCGGGGTTTGTCAACGAAAAGCCGCCGGTGTCATCGTGTGACATCGGCGGCAGACAAAGCGGGCGACCGGGATCGAACCGGCGACATTCAGCTTGGGAACGCGACCAGGCCAACTCGGCACAAGTGCCCGAAAACAAGCGGAACACTCCCGAACCGCCGACAGTGTAGCGAGCGACTACCGGAGTCGCAAGTTGTGACATCGTGGAACGTGGGTTGAAGCGGGGTCGCTGTAGACTGGGGCAGGCGCGACGAGCGTCCTGCCCACAAGTCGCCTTTCCGAGACTCCGACGCTCTCGCGACGCCTTGGGCCCCGCACGGCTCGAGGGCCCATTCGGGCGGTCAACCTGCGCTTCGAAGGCACCGCATCATCGCTCCCCGCGAAGCACATCTAAAAGAGGCTTCAGCGCCTTCCAACTCTCCGCAATCATCCGCAGCGAGCTTCGGGAATCGAGGCCCCTCATAGCCCAAGGAAGATGCACGCGGTACTGGTACTGGATGTTGGACTGCTTTCGCCTCGGCAGTGACGCGAAGAGCTCCAACCACTCGGGCTGCGGCTTGACTGGCCCGCTGCGGCGGGATTGGGATGTCTCGAGCCGGAACGTCACTCTCGCATCACTGATCGCCGGCGAGCGTTGAGCCTTGTAGTGGCGTTGATGGGCGTGGGCTTCTACCCACCCGCCCTTCGCGATCAGTCTTCTCGCCCGCCTCAGGATCTTTCCATTCACTTCTGCCAGCCGGTCGGGGCCAAGTTCGCGGAATCGCTGCCGCACCGGCTGGATGACCTCGTGCGGGATTGTTAGGGACACTTCAAGATGATCTTCGTGAACGGCGAGGGTGAGATGGGGGTACTTCGTGAAGGGACTACGGCTCGGACGGTCCTTCAAGGAGAGGCAGTCCCACACGGCCCGCCCACCGCGCCCGGTGATTGCTGGGCGTCCTATCGCTTTAGGGTCCACCCCGAGGGCGCGGAGAGTCGCGTCCTTGCGCAACTCCTCAAGGGCCAGTTTGAGAAGTCGCTTTGCCTCAAGGTACGTGTACGGGTTTTCGTCCGAAAACCGGAATCCATCAAACATGGTCAGCGTTCCTTCCGTGAGGTAGCGTTCCTGCGCCAGACGGCGTTCCGCCGCGCGGAGATATGCCCGCAATCGATCCGACCACTCACCCCTCTGAGCGGTCCAGCCGAGCCATTCATAGAGGCCCGGCCAGGTGGCGCCGATGGTGCCGTTCGGCACGGTCACGCCCGACTTCGTGAGCGCGAGGCGGTAAATGCTCGCGAACCCGCGCCGTCGCAGCGTGCGTTCGTGCCGACGCAGTTGCTCGGGCACAAGACGTGCCTCTACCTTGCTCTCGACAAGGAGACACCAACGGTCGTCGTCGTGCAACACGATGTCGGGTAGTCCGAGGTCCTCGGTGTCCGCTTCAGACTCCTGCGGATCACCGGGCAGACTCTGCTCAACGATTATCAGGTCCTTCGCGTCCACGGGTGATGCCACTCCTACCCATCTGAGAAACCTCTGCAGCAGGGTTCGGTCCTCATCGAGGCACACGGCGAGTGCATGACTTAGACGATTCTCCGGTTGAATGTATTGGTCGAAGATGTTCCGCATTCACACGCTCCACCAGTCAGAACTGTTCGCCTGAGTGGCGTACAGCCCCCTCTCGGGGTCATTCGAGGAAACTGTCGCCGCCGGGCACGCGCACCGCCGACGGCACCTGGCGGAAACGCGAAGCGGTTTCAGCCCGCTCCTGCTTGTCACGCAACGCTCAGACTGCGGTCCGCACGCTCGCGACTGGCGTCCATTAACTAAGCGAGGACGGCTCGCGGCTCACTTTGCTGACTTGTGCGAGCCTGCCTTTCGGGTCTGTCCGATGCCGCGGGGGTTCAGCTTAGGGCCTCGCGCGACGCGGACCTCCGGGGAACGCACCTTCTTACGGTTGGGGCCTCGGCCGATCCCGGCAGCCTCCCGACGCTCTTCCTCTCGCTGGCGACTAAGCCCATGCTTGGTCGCCGGTGCGAGCTTGGCCGACTGGCCGAGCGCTGTAGGCATAACTGGCCGGAACGAACTTTGGAGGAAGAGCGCAAGCGACTCCAGCAGCTCACCCACCTCGCTATCGTCGGCAAGCTCTCGCTTGGCTCCTCGAAGCGCCGTCTTCTCAAAGCGGAACGCAAGAGCTCTCGCGTTGTCGGCGCGAAGAGAGTGCAGCCACCTTGCAGTCTTCCGCAGTGCGTCAATCATTCCACGCGACGATCGGTACTCGACGTGCAGATCCGGAGGACTTAACGGATTCGGAGCCGTTGCGAAACCAACCAGTGAACGCATGATTCTAGTACTCCTTTCGCCCGAAGTTACCCGCTGCAGGATACCAGATGTCCTTCCGCCCGACCTATAGCTCGTGCTAGCCCCTCGCATTCCGGAGGCGCTCGCTCGCCTGCTCGAGCACCTCTACCGCCACCCTCTGCGGGTTGTATCCACCCGTGAGGTTCACCCACGGCTTGCCGGCAACCTCCGCAGCCGCCCTCGCCTCCTCTGCATGAAGGTGACCAATCAGCTTGATGATAACGAGAACGAGTGCCGTATCGCTCCGAGCGATCGGCGCGTGCATCGCCGACCCCGGACCATGTTCGGGCAGCGCAACCCACTCGGCGTCCGCTAGGCCAAAGGCTTCGATGAGGCGCTGCCGCGCCCGCTCGTTGCGAGCTCCGCCAAGAACAACAAGTCGCTGGCCGATCAAGAGCTCCCGCACGGCAATGACCTCGGGACTAACCTCGGCGTCAGCTTGCTGCTCAGCGTGCGACTCCTCGATGCTGGGCGCGATGTGCGCCACGATTGCAACCCGCATCGCGGCGAAGGCCTCGTCCGCGCTGTCGCGACAGAGGCCAATGGCCTCCGCCCCGATCGCTTCGCCAATACGCCGATCGTTGGCGGTGATCCCGAGGCTCTGAAGCCGCTTGATCGCCTCACATATCCTGCTCACATCGCGGCCGGGGTCGACTCCTTGCGACTTAACGAGCTGGCGGGCGTGGTGCCGAATCCGATCGAGACCGGCCTTGACCTCCTTCAACCGCTTGACGCGCTGATCTAGGCTTGCGATGTAGGCCTTGAGCCTATTGCGAAGCTCCCGTATCCTCGTCGGGTCCGCTGAGTCCGCGAGCGACATGTATTTCTCGACGTAAATGCTTCGCTCGCGTGTCTGTTCGCGCAGCCAGACGTGAAGGTCGTCCTGATCACGATCGGGCGCCGTGAGCCAGGTGTGGGCCAGAGATACACGCAGCGATGAGTTCGCCTCTGCCATGAGCGAGAACAATGAGTGAAGTGCATCATCGGTCGCGATCGCACTGTGAGTCTCGATGACGTGGAACACGGCAGCGGCATCAGCCTGGGCCTCGTAGCACTCCGCTATTTGTTCCAGCAGTGTGTCGGACGGCATGGTCGCTTCCCGCCAGAACACCCACAGAAAGCACTGGTCGAGCTCCTTCGCCCTTGCGAGCATTCCTTCCATGCGTGCCTTGCAGCTCTGCTCTGCGGCACTTCCCGGCGCAGCTGCTCGCTTCTGGATGTACAGGCGGCAGGAGTCGGCCTTCAAGCGACAGCGCCTCTCGACAAGCTGAAGGCTTACCTTCTCGTCGAACTGGATGGCGACTGACTTGGACGGCTCCGCTTCGACAGTCGATGACGCTGAGAGCCGAGCCCGTCCGAGTTCGGCAGTGGTCCCTGCAACAGGAACATGCACCGGGGCAGCATCCCCCAGCTTCAGGGGCACCCGCGCGTACGACAGCGCCGGCTGCGGTGCGGGGGCGGGTTTGGGCTCCACTTCACTCTTTGCCATCGTGCTCATGGCGGACCCAGCGGGCTCACTGGACGGTACGGGCCTAGAGATGGTCTCGCAAGTCTTAGGTTCGGCCGCGGTAGGCGCTTTGGCCGCGGTTGCCTCCTCGCACAATAGCATTCCGATGATCTGCACGATCTGACGGAGCGGCTCGGATCGCTCAAGCGACGGCCGTAGGAGTTGACGAACCGCGGAGACAAGACGAGCGATGTCGGCGTCCTGCATGGATGCTCCCTCAAAGACATGATCATAGGTCCACCGGCGTATCGGGTTCACATCTCACCCGCGCCAGAAACCCTATCGAAGTGTCACAGGACAGTTCGATGCATCTCGGCCTCCACAACCGCAGCGCCATCGGTCCGGGCGGCACGCCAACCCAAGCCGTTCAACGTTCAGGCAACTCGCCTTGCGGTTCGCTCTCGTCATCATCTGACTCGGGGAGCATCTCGAACGAGATCGTGCTCTTCGCCTCCGATGCGGACAACTGATCGACGCCGCGAAGAGTACGCTCCATTGCCCGTGTGCGTCTGGAAGCCTCGTCGATGGTGTTGCTTGCGGTGTTGAGTTGTTTCTTCACCTTGTCCAATACGCTGCCGAACTTGCCGAACTCGGTCTTGACCGAGGAGAGCACCTTCCAGACCTCGCTCGATCGCTTCTGAATGGCAAGAGTCCTGAAGCCCATCTGAAGACTGTTGAGTATTGCCGTAAGCGTCGTGGGTCCGGCGATAAGAACGCGGTGCTCGTTCTGAAGTGTCTCGGCCAATCCGGGAACTCGTAGCAACTCTGCATAGAGGCCTTCCGTCGGCACAAACAAGATCCCAAAGTCCGTCGTGTGGGGGGCAGCGATGTACTTGCTCGCGATGTCCTTGGCGCATGCCTTGATCCTCGCCTCCATCTTTGTCGCATTCTCGCGTACAGCCTCGGCGTCTGCACGTTCGGCAGCGTCAACCAGTCGCTGGTAGTCCTCAAGCGGGCACTTCGAGTCGATAGGGAGCCATACAACCTCCCCGGCATCGTCCCCCCGCCCGGGCAGTTTGATCGCAAACTCGACACGCTCGGAGGACGTCGGTACAACGGCAACGTTGCGAGCAAACTGATCCGCGGTCAGCGATTGCTCAAGCAGATTGCCCAGCTGGACTTCTCCCCACGTGCCCCTCGTCTTCACGTTCGTGAGCACTTTCTTCAAATCCCCAACGCCGGACGCAAGGGTCTGCATATCGCCAAGTCCTTTGTGCACCTGCTCCAAGCGGTCGCTCACGAGCTTGAAAGACTCGCCTAGTCGCCGTTCGAGGGTACCCTGGAGTTTCTCGTCAACAGTCTGCCGCATCTGCTCGAGCTTCTGCCCGTTGTCGACTTGAAGCTGCATGAGTCGTTCGTCCACGGTGCTCCGCACGGCCTCCAGTCGCATCTCATTCGCCTCAGTGAGAGCCACCAGCTTGGCCTGAACATCAGCCGCGTTCGTCCCGAGTTGCGACGTGACCGCCTGCTGGAACGCCTCAAGTCCACCGGCGAGCTCGCGGCGCGTCTGCACTGCCGCATTCCCTGATTCGGTTCGGATCACAAGTAGGGCTTGATTCACTCCCTCAGAGAACCCCTGCATTCGGGAGTCGACGGTTGTGCCGAAGCTCTGAAGGTGTGTCGCGAACCCAGCTAAGCCGGTCCGCTGCGATTCGGAGTCGAGCTTCGCACGCTCAAGCAACTGTGATGCCACTGTCGCAAGCGACTGCTGCGTTTCCTCACGAAGCGAGCGAGCGGCACTCTCGGTGGCATTGTGCAGTCCCTGCAACGTGCCGCCTATCTCCCTTCTCAAAGACGCCGCTGCTTCAGCGGATTCAGCCCGGGCCGCCGCGGCTTCAGAACGTAGCGTCTGCACGATGCGCTCGAGAGCCTGCCCAAGCTGATCAAGCCGCTCGCTCGCCGCTGGATTGCTAGAACCTCCCGTGCGCGCCAGCCGCAAGATTATCACGACCGCCGCGACCTGCAGCACGAGGGAAACGACAAGCAGCACTTCGGTCATACTACCTCCTCTTTCATGGCACCTGGCGGGGTGCAGACAATCGCCTGCAAGCGCCGTTTGCGTCTGCGACGCCTGCACATCTCATTCCGCATCCCTGAGCTAGCCGTCAGTCCTTTGCATCTGCTAGCGACTCGGGTGATCCGTTCGCTGGACACTCTAATGGTCACCCAGCGCTGAACACGACGCATACGGATCACCCTGCTACTTGGGCTTGTGAAGAACCAGCCACACGAAGACGCTTGCACTAGCCATGAACGATAGGGCAACCGCGAACACGAGGATCAGCAGTTGCCGCCGCATCGTCGCACGCAGTAACACAATCTCATCCTTGGCCCGGACCGTCTCAAGCTTCGCGTCGTTGGCTCCGTCCCTTGCGGACCGAATCTCCTTCTCGGCGTTCATCACAGCTTGGGCGCCAGCCTCACATGCTCGGAGAAGTTGTTCGATTCGCTCTGATACCCTATCAAGGTGCCCCGAATGCAGAGACGTGTCTCGCTCTACCCGAGTCGTCGCTGCGAGGATGCTCTCCGTTGATAGAGCCGTGGCATTGTTGATTGCCAGCGCAGTGGCTTCCAGTCGTGCGTGAGCCGCGGTGACCTCGGATGTGACGCGTTGACTCGCCTCCAGCACCTGGCTCGCTGCTCCACCGGTAGTGGACTCCAGCGTCTTTGCGGCGGATCTGAACGTCTCCCCCGCGAGAATGGATTCTGCAGCCACCCGCTTCGCAGAAGTCTCCGCCACCGCCTTGAGTTCGCCTACAGCTTGTGCCGCTGTCGCCCTGATCTGCGTCGCGGTGGTCTCCAACTGGTCGCTGGCATTCTGGATGACTCCGGCTATGTCACCTGCGGCGACGCGATAGAGCTGCAACACCTCCTGCGCCGCCCGAGAGGCACTGGCGATCTCGACTCTTAGCGATTGTTCCGAGTTCTTGGAGAGGGCATCGGTTTGTGCTAGAATCTGATGGAGATCCGCTCGAAGCTGATCGCCTCCGAGGACTAGGCTCCGTACCTGCGCGAGAGCTTCCGCTGCCTGCAGAAACGCATTTCCGGTTGAGTTCATGATCTATTATCCGTCGCATCCCTTAGAAACTGCGCAACAAGAGCGTGTGCAAACTGGGACTCGCCGTCTGCGTCCTGAAGCTCGCGAGCGAGGACCGCAAGCGAAGCGTTCACCGGTGAACCTTTCATGAGTGCCGGAAGCCGAGATAGTACATCCGGTAGTACGCCCGCTTGGCGCGCCCTCGCTACCACTTCGGAATAGCACCACGAGCGAAGTGCGACCGAAATGCTCTCCTCAGAAAGCAGCGTGTACAAGTACCGCGCACACTCGCTCGCATCATGCCTCTTGATGCCACCGATTGCAAGCAGCAACTGGGGCACGGGGGATCCAGCAAACTCAGCGGCAGCAACTTCGAACATCCCGGACTTCCAACGAGGCTCTGACTCCGCGAGCGACAACGCCGCTTTCAGGACCGCGAGCGTCGGGCGCTCGGCACAAAGTGCAAACAGTCGCCGCTTGATGTCGCTGGGGGCAAAGTAGTCCTCGATGATCTCGCGGCGACGCTCTTGCAGGGGTTCCCTCGCGTAGCGAACCAGGGAGCGAAGTGACTCGATTCGTGTTTCATAGACGACCCGATACACGGTCTTGAGAAGCATTGCAGTGCACAACAGCAGACGACGGTTCGGGTCCGCAGCCTCGAGGTGCGGAGTCAACTGCAATACTGCGGCGGACGCTCGCGCGGGGCCCGCCAGTCTCTCCACCTCGTCGCCGACTTTCTTGCACAGTGACCCAGCCGTCAATGTCGCGTCATCGTCAATGCGCTCGAACACGAAGGAGGTGCGGCCATCAGACTTTCGTAGCTGGTGCTCGAAGCCATGGCGGATCACTCCCAGCGTCGCGAGTCGATACATGGCCTTCCAGACAAGATCCTCCCACCACGTGTGGCACCAGAATCTTGCAGTCGCCCCAGTGCGATATGCCAGCACTTCGCGATGGAGCACTGCATCCACGTGCCTTGCCTCCCACTTCCATCCTGGAAATGCGGGCCTGAATGCGTGCGTGTGCTTACCGTCTCTGCCCTGTCGCGGCGTGCCGTCGTCGGCGAGCAGAACAACTGGATCGCGAACAGTGACCCCGTCTACGCGGGGAGGTTCTTCGCCGATCAGCAAGCTAAGTTGTCGTGCAACACTTCCGCGGCAAGTCACGTCCCTTAATCGCTGCTGAACGACTGCGAGCGGGTCCTCTTCCGACGCATCGACCGCTATTGCGTCGAGCAGATCTTCGCTGTCCCAGTCAACGAATAGGAAGTTCCTGGCAGGCGTGCCGTCGCGCCCTGCTCGCCCGCTCTCTTGGTAGTATGCTTCAAGGCCCCCCGGCATGCCGACATGGAGCGTCCAGCGGACCCCCTGAAGATCAACGCCGGTGCCGAAGGCAGAAGTTGCAACCATGACGTCCAACCGCCCTTGGCTAAAGTCCCTGGCATCTGCCGCCATAGCTGCTGCTGTCGAGTCGTCGTCGTCGTCGCTCGCCCCCGTGTACAGCCCTACGGCTGCACCGGCCCCCATGATCGCATTCAACTGATCGCGGATTCCCCGCGCACCAAGGAGCGGAGCACCGGCAATCCAACTTGACGATCCGCTTCCATTGGCGGGGGCGGGCCGCTTCGTCCAACTGATGGGCTTGAACTGCCGCTTTGAGGGACAGAACACGATGCCTTGCCCCTCCGGTGCCTGTGCAAGTGCGGCGCCGAGCTGCTCGCGAACGTTGGCCTTGCGGCGGTCATCGGCGACATGTCGGGCTTCGCCGATTATGTCACGGCGGTCAAGCTGCAAAGTGAAGATATCATCCGAGAGGTTGCTGCGCACGAACGAGTTGAGAGAGTGTTCATCGAGACTAATCGGTTCGCCATTGATGTGCAGTAGAGCCTGGATATCACGCACCACTCGCTGCGCAGCAGTCGCCGTCAACGCAAGCACCGTCGGCCGTAGTCGGCCGGCCTTCTCACAGATTGCATCTACCCGCTCGCTCAAGTCCAGATATGCGGGGCGGAACGAGTGTCCGAACTGAGAGACGGTGTGCGCTTCGTCGACGATGAACAGCGCGATTCCCTTCACTCGCACGCACTCGACTAGATCTCGAATGAACTCGGACACATGCATGCGTTCAGCTGCGACGTAAACGAGCCCCGCGGCCCGAAGCCTGCGGCGAAGTTCTGCCCCGTGCATCGGCCTGCCGGAATGCAGACTGATGACCGAGCTAATGCCATGGTCCTGCAGGTTGCGTTCCTGATCATCGAGCAAGGCGCGAAAAGGCTCGATGATCAGCGCAAGTCCGGGCACCAGGAATGCGGCCATCTGGAACACCAGCGACTTTCCATGGCCGGTGGGGAACAAGATCAGCGTGTCGCTCGACGTCACGGCCTGTTGAATCGCACGTACCTGCCCGGGCCGAAAGCTCGGTTTGGCGAAGATGCGACTCATAATCACCGTCAGTGCCCTCTCCGCTGGAGGTTCAGGAGGGCGAGCACCAACGCTGGCTCCCGCGTGAGTTGCGGCAGGCCCGCCTCCGACGTCCGCTGGAAAGCACGCTCTGCGGATCTCGTAGTGGCCGGGAAGCCTCGATT
>JBIKMF010000091.1:0-12386 GCA_044359425.1 Phycisphaerales bacterium | reverse complement strand
TGCAATGTTCTGCGGGAATCCCCGCAACACTTCTTTGTACGCTCGACCCCGCATCTGGTTTGTCACGGCTTTGTACCCGGCTCCTTCAACGCTCCCAGAATCTTGCCGTAGAACTCCGCCTGGGCATTGCCGCCTTTGTGCCACCGCCAGACCACGACGATCTGGTGCTCGGGGTCGATCCAGATCGTGTTGTCGCCCGCGCCCTGCGCGGAGTAACTCGTCGCCGGCGCGCCGGGCCAACGATTCGTGGTGTTGAGCCACCACAGGTACCCGTACTCCTTGTTGGTCTCCTGCGTCCGGGTCGCCGCGGCGATCCATGATGACGAGAGTATCTGCTGGTCGGCCCACCTGCCGTTGTTCATCATCAAGAGCCCGAAACGCGCGTGGTCGCGTGCGCTGATCCACAGCCCGCCGCCCCAGCGCGTGCCGCCGCTGACCGAGGGCATGGGCTTCCCGTCCACATCCACCGTCGCGTTGTCGTAAGGAATCCATCGCCACGTGTCGGACGCGCCGATTGGGTCCATGATCTCGGTCCGCAGCACGTCCGGGAGCGGCCGCTTCCACACGCGGAGCAGCGAGAGCGCGAAGCGGTTGATCCGCACGTCGTTGTACTCGTAGTACGTTCCCGGGTCCCGAAGTTCGCGGGGCTTGCGCGCCCCCTGCCCAAACTCCGCCGCGCCCTCGAAGCGGTGGTCCTTGCCGAACATCGTTCCTTCCCACTCGCTCGATTGCGTCAGGTGGTGGTGCCAGGTGACCTTGGCGTTGTGGGCCGAGTCGTACCCGCCGTCGTGAACGAGCTTCGCAACCGGATCCTTCACGTCCGCGATCATCCCCCGGTCCACCGCCAACCCCGCGATCGCCGCCAGGTAGCTCTTCGCGACGCTGTACGTCGGGTCCGCGGCATTCGTATCGCCCCACTCCGCAACGATGAACCCGTGCCGCAGAATGACCCCGTTGGTCAGCGCACGACTCTGCGGGAGTGGACCGAGCGGCCGACCGAAGATGCGCTCCTGCGATGAGAAATCGCGAGCGAACTCCGTTTCCTGATCCTGCGCCCACCGCACCGCCTCGGCGAGTGCGCCCGCGTCGAACCCCGCGAGCGCCGGATCCAGAACCTGCCAGTTGTCCTTGGGCGGAAAGTAGACCTCCCGCTGCTGCGCACTCGCGCGCACCGCGATCGAGACAAGTACCACCAACACCAGCACCGCGCGGCGGGAGATCATCATGCTCAACAGTATGCGGAGCGCCCAAGCCCTCACCGGCCGAGCGTATTGCCCGTGTTCTGCGCGTCGTGGCGCATCTCACGCCACCCCACGCCGCCACCCTTGAATCCCGTGATGCACACGGCCTCGCCGATGGCACCCTTTCCGCTCTGGCCGGGGTTGCCGACGACGAAGAACACCTCGTACCGACCGTCGCCGTCGAGGTCCGCGATCGTCGGGCAGTGGCTTCCGTGCTGCGCGGGCAGTTGAAGTGCGCCAGCCGCGTCGAACGAGGCGATGACCTCGCCGGTGCTGCCGCGGCGGGCTACGAACGTTCCGTCCCCGGTCAGGTACGCAAGGTCGGGCACGCCGTCGTCGTCCAAGTCGGCAACCGCAACGCCGCGTGTAACTTCTTCGCCCTTGGACTCCTCGATGCCAACCGGCTTGGACCACATCGTGGTCCCGTTCGCGCGGTACACCGTCACCCGCTCCGATGCGACGACGACTTCCGGTTTGCCATCTCTGTCAACGTCCGTGATGACCGTGGGCGACATGATGTACCGGTCGCCGGCCTCTGCGCGCCACAGTTCGGTGCCGTCGCGGCCGCGCAGCGCGTACACCCGTCCGTCGTAGCTGCCGATCACCAGATCCAACTCGCCGTCCCCGTCGAGGTCGCCGAGCGAAGGCCCGTGGTAGAGGTGCGATCCGGTCTTGAAGGCCCACATCTCCTCGCCGGTCTTTCCGTCGACCGCGTGCAGCGAGTGATCGCCCCTGAAGTTCCCGACGACGATGTCCGCCTCGCCATCACCGTTCAAGTCGGTCACGATCGGGCAACTCTGCACCGCTCCCGGCGCGGCGTGCAAGGTTCTGACCACTTCGCCGGTCAATCCATCGAGGATGTGCACGTTGCCCTTGAACGTGCCGACGACCACACGCACCTTGCCATTGAGCTCGCCGATCCACGGGGGCGTATCGATGCACTCGCCGACCGGGAGCGTCGTCTTCCATCGCTCGTGCCCGTTCGCGCTGTCGAACGCGATGACACTCGATGTGTTGGAAACCGGCACCACAAGCTCCAGCTTCCCGTCACCGTCGAGATCGAAGAAGCGGCACGACGCGTCGAGGCACGCGTTTCCGGCGTTGAACTGCCAGACGTCCGAACCATCGCGGCCCCGCACGACATACACGCGAGAATCACCGAAGTACGTTCCGAAAGCGACATCCGCGCCGCCGTCGCCGTTCGCATCAGCGATCGCCGCGCTGCCGAAGCTCACCGACTTCAACGGAAAGTGCCAGAGCATGCGGATGGGATTTGCCGGGGGCGATTCGGGTTCGGGCTGAAACAGTCCGGCGAGGGCGCACGCGAGGGCGGTCGTGAGCATCATGCTCGATCGTACGCCCCTGCGGGTCTACGGTTTGCGATGAGCCCCAGTCCCGCCGTTGTCGTAACGCCGTACGACCCGTCTTGGCCAAGCACGTTCGCGTGGCTCCGCGACCGCATCGCCGGACCCCTCGCCCACCTCACCACCCGCATCGAGCACGTCGGGAGCACCTCCGTGCCGGGCCTCGCGGCCAAGCCCGTCATCGACATCGATGTCGTCGTCGCCGATACAACCCAGATGGCGCACGCCTCCTCGATCCTCGCCACCCTCGGCTACTCGCCCATCGGCGATCTCGGCATCCCCGACCGTCACGCGTTCCTTGCCCAAGCCAAACTCCCGCGGCACAACCTCTACGTCGCCCTCGCGACCTCGACCGCGCTCCGCAACCACCTTGCCATCCGTGACCACCTGCGCGGACATCCCGCCGACGTCATCGCGCACGGCGAACTGAAGAAAGAGTTGGCTTCGGAGCATCCCGACGACGTGGACGCGTACTGCACCGCCAAGACCCGATTCCTCATCGGCCTTCTTGCAAAGTGCGGGTTCGCGAGGGAAGAACTGCACGAGATCGCGCGGGTCAACGGCATCGACCCGCTGGAATCAGGGATTCCCTGACGGCACGCCGTTCTTCTTCTCAGGCTCGCGCGGGGTGATCGTCATGCGAACCGTCCGGTTGGCAGCATCCACCTTGACACCCGCGGGCACATCGGCGAAGACCGCTTCCTTCGAGGGGATCCGCTTCTCGAGTTCTTCGAACGTCAGCGAGACCACAGCAATGAGCTGGATGCTCTGGTTGGAGATCTGCGCGATGTACTCCGCCGGCCCGTTGACCGTAACGTCCGTCAGGAAGCGGTCGGACTGCGGCACCTGGATCGTCCAGTTGTTGAACTCTTCGGGTGCCACGCGGATGGCGACGGGAACGCTGTCGAGCTTGATGCTCGCGGTCTTGGATTTGAGCGTGAGCGAAACGTCCACGGTCGCCGGATTCGCCTTCACGCGCGGCCTGCCGGCGATGGCCCCGGGGAGTTCCAGTCGCACGCCCGGGACGTTCTCGCGCTTGCCAGGGATCAGCTTGGGCCACACGCCCGAGTCGATTTTGGCAACCGCGACCGCATCCTGACCGAGTGCGTCCGATTGTGTCTTGGTCATCGTGACATCGACCTCGGCGGGGCGGGCCTCGGGGAGTCCGTCGGTCTCGCCACCGGGGGCGGGAACTTCGACGCGCATCCGCCGCGTCACGATCTCATCCGGCAGCACACGCACATACTCGGGGTCGGTCCGCAGGATCGTGACACCAACGTCGTTGAGCGCATTTGACGCACGCACCGCGTCGACAAGCCGAAGGTCGCGTGCGCCGCCGCTCAGGTCAAGGCCGAGCGCACCGGGTTTGATCTCGATCGACCCCGGTCGCAGGGCTTCATCAAGTGCCTCGATCGCGGGCCCGGGCCCTTCGACCCACATGGTCACCCGAACCGAAGATTCGTTCAGCGGCACGCCCTCGCTGTTGATGATGTCCAGCACGCGGTTGCTCCCCGCGTCCACCTGGAAGACCAGTTGGGTCGCGCGGTCGGCCGGTTGCAGCGTCTCCGACTCCGCGAAGACCCAAATCAGCACAGTGACGATCGTCACGATCAGGATGGTCCGAATGTGTGCGAACACGGCTCAGCCCTCCCGCTTTCTCGAACGCTCGTCTTCCGGCTCGTCGTGCATCTCGAATCCAGCGAGAGACGCACCCCCCGGGCCGTCGCCGGGCGAGCTGGCTTCCTCGTCCGCCGCGGTCATCGGCTCCGGCGGCACCACGCTCCGTGCCGCGCGCTTCGCGGAGTTCGTAAGACGTGCCGCGAGCTCGACGCGCAGCTCCGCGGGGCTCATCCCATCGGTCAACCGGCCGCGTTCGGCGATCCGCACGCGCCCGGTCTCTTCGCTCACCACGACGACGATCGCGTCGCATTCCTTGCTCACGCCCACGGCGGCCCGGTGACGCGAACCAAGGGCGGGGTCGGGCATGTCCGCGGGTTCGGCAAGCGGCAACTGCACGCCCGCCGAGTGGATCACACGCCCCTTGATCACCACCGCGAGATCGTGCAGGGCCGAGCCGGGAAAGAAGATCGTTTGCAGCAGCCGACTGTTCAACTCGGCGTTGAGGACCGTGCCCCCTTCGACCACACCCGACAGCCCGATCTGCCGCTCGATCACGATGATCGCGCCGAACTTGGCCTTCGCCAGGTACGCCACGGCCTCGCTGATCTCGTCCACGATGTGCACGATGTCCTTCGGCGTCGACCGGAAAAACGACGTCTCTCCGAGTCGCACCACCGCGCGCCGCAGTTCCGGTTGGAAAATCACAATCATCCCGATCGCCACGAACGCCAGCACGCGGTCGTACAGCAGCGCCAGCCGCTGGAACGCCCCCGCGTGACCCAGCACCCTCGCGGCAATCGCCAGAAACACCATCAGCACCAGCACGCCCTTGAGCGCACCCGCCGCGCGTGTGCCCTGCACGAACCGCACGATCGCGTAGACAACGACCCAGATAAACAGCAGCTCCACCGCCAGAACTACCGGCGGGTAGGTCTGCAGCCGTTCGAGCAGGCCATGGAGTCGGTCAACCGTGAACACACCAGAGGATAGCAGACGCGGGCACCCGGCTCACGCCGCCTCTCACGCCGACCTCGGCAGCCCCTCCGCCCGCAGCGGACGACCCCGCATCAGCGCCGCACGCGCGGTCAGCCCCTCGAACCGCAGGATCCGCAGCTCGCCGCACGCCCGGCAGTGGGCCAGCAGCCGCTTGCCGTGCGAGACCGACGCCGGCATCGCCTGCCGCTCGAACCTCCGGCATTCCTCACATTCCGTACACCGCCACACGAGAGAAGACGTCATACCAATCCTTCCGAACCGAGCCCCCTGAGTTTCATTCGGCTCGCGCACTCGCCGCCGAATACATTCCATAAAGACCGCCCGCACGCTCCGTCGGCGCTCGGACGCCCATGATCGGCGTCCGTCCGCGGCGTCTTCACCATTCATCCCCGCCCGGGGCGGGTTCCACCCGCTTCCCCCCGCATCCCCTCACCTCCAGCGCAACCCCCGCGCGTCCTGGTCGGTTACCGATCGGGTCTCCGCGGGCTCCCCGGCTCAACGCCCGAGACTCCCCGCGATTGCCTCCCCGGCTCCGCGATTCACCAGATGCGCCGGCCGAGAACCCCCGTCGGCCTCCCGATCACTACGATTCTGCTTCACGCCGCGACGGGCACGCGACGGCCCCGCATCCTCACGCTCCGTCCCGTCGTCGTTCTCCCCTGTGGAACCGCTCGCATGCCCGGTTTGGTCTTCATCGCGACCTCCGCACTCGTCGCCGCGGGCTCGCTCGTGTGGCTCGGCGCCGAACTCCGCGGCAGCGGAGCAGGCCGACGTGCCTGCGCCCGCTGTCGGTACGAGATGTCCGGCACCACCGACCTCCAGTGCCCCGAATGCGGACACATCCACGCATCCGATGCCGCGCTCACCCGGGCGCACCGCTCGCGCCGCCGCATCGCCGCGGCTGGCGCGGGTATCGTGCTCGGCCTCGCCGGAGCCGCGTCGCCCGTGTACCTGTCGCCGAACCCATGGGGCCTCGTGCCGACGCGTGTGCTTCTCTGGCTGTGGCCGATGTCGGTCGGCAGCCGGGGCCCGCTCGATGGTGCCGCGCCCGAACTCACCTCCCGACCGCTCACGCCCGCGCAGGCGGAAGCGCTCGTCGATCACATCCTCACGACCTGGAACGACCCGACATTCGATGTGATGGACGACGAAGCGGAGGAAACCGCGCTCGCGCTCGTGATGGGTGATGATGGCCTCGTGCGTACCGAATGGAAGCGCCCCGAGCCGGAGGCCGGCTTCGTCAACGAAGAGTCCGACGACTCGCACTACTTCGCGAGCCTGGGGCTCGATGGTGCCGTGTTCGTCCCGAGGCTCGCACAGGCCGCGAGGAACATCCGCCATCGCTCGTCCGCGCCCACCACGATCCTCTCGCTCATGTCGCGCGATTGCCCAGAGGCCTGCGATGCGCTCATCGACCTCTTCGACGCATCGGTCGGCGCCGACGACGCCTTCGTCGCCCGCGCAGGCCGCCTCGGCGTGTCGAGGTTGCTCGCGTCCCTCGCAGACGAACGCCGCGCCCCCGCGTCGATCCTCGTCGGCATCGATGTTCTGCGACGCATGGAGGCGGACGACCCCGGAGCAGTCGCCGCGCTCTCGCCGCTGCTCTTTGGCGCGAACGAAGAGGCACGAAACGCCGTCTCGGCCTACTTCGGTAGCATCGACCCGAAGCGCGAGGCGGTCTTGCCTCTCCGCGATCGGCTGGTCGACGCCGTGACATCCAAGGCCCGCGTTGATCTCTTCACCTTCGAGCCTCTCATCGCGGTCCTCGAACCCGAGGACCTCGCGCAGGCCGCGCCGCTCCTCGAATCGCGCGACGCCGACCTGCGTGCCCGCGCCGTCGCGCTCTTCTCCATGACCGCGACACCCCCGCAACTCACCGAGTACCTCGTCGGCGCACTCGACGCGGCGAGCGACCCCGGCCGCGCCTGCTGCTACGAAGCCGCGCTGCGCCTCGCCATCACTGACCCTCGCATCACCGAGCGGGCAAAGGCCGATCTCGTTGCCGGTGCCGCGAACGCCGAGAACGCCAGGCACATCGTGGAGCGTGCGCTCGAGCCCGAGGAACTGGTCGCGTTCTGGATCACGCTCCTCGACCACCAACGCTGGGAGACCCGCGAACTCGCCTGCGACGCCCTCGCCAAAACCGGTTCACACGAAGCCCTCGAACGACTCCGGGCGATGCGCTCGGATCCCGATCAGTGGGTCGCCAAAGCCGCCGCTCGCGCGGTCCGTAGCCTCACGCGCTCCGGCCCCCCCTCACTGACCGAGAGCATGCGCGACGAGATCGACCTCGCACGCCGGGCCGGGCAACCCGTACTCCCGCTCTTCCCCAAGTACCTCAACTCCATCGATCCTCAGGCCCACGCGACCGCCGTCGCGTTCCTCTCGGAAATCGTCGCCGCCGGCGAACAACTCAAGCCCGACCTTCTGCTCACGTCCAAGGTCCCAAACGACATCGCCTCCGCCATCATCGTCCGCGCAGTCGAACTCGACCAGCACACCGCCGCGGCAGACATCATCGCCTGGCTCCTCCTCCGCCCCTGGATCCCCGATCGTGGGCCCGCAGTCTCCGACGCCATCGCAAGGCTCGCCCCCGAGCAGGCCGCGACCCTCCGCGACGCCCTTGTCGCGCGTCTCCGCGGCACC
Source organism: Phycisphaerales bacterium (assembly GCA_044359425.1). GTDB lineage: Bacteria > Planctomycetota > Phycisphaerae > Phycisphaerales > UBA1924 > JBEIUO01. The sequence goes on along the minus strand of JBIKMF010000091.1, from coordinate 4,519 downwards.
ACGCCCGCCACTTCCACGACCGAAGCGGTCCAGGCCCTCGACGCGATCGCCAGCTCCACACCGTGAACGGCTAGCGGTTGATCAGGCGAGAAGCGGTAGACGTCCTGATGTACACCAGGATGTCGTAGCTCTTCATCGGATTCTGCGGGTAGAACTGCTGCTGCATCGCGATGGCGCCAACGCTCCGCATCGCGGTCGGTCGAGCGGCCCACTTCGTCGCGGCCTGTTCCGCGCTCGCCCCACGAACGTCCAACAGCAGCACAGGCTTTCCCGCCGCGTCAAGATGCGCTTCGACACTCCCCGCCGGCGGCTTCTGCAAAACGTTGTCCGACTTCAGCCCCTTCCCCTGCTCCATCGCGGTGTACGTGCCTTCGCCGGTCGCGAACCCGAAGACAACCATCTCCCCGGGGTACATCTCTTCCAGATGCCCGCCCATCCACTTCTGCCCAAACCCCGCCTGACGGCTCACGTGCCCGTTGTGGGCCCACAGCACGACCCGGGCACGCGGGTCCTGGTCGATGATCCACTTCACGTTCTGGGCCATGCACTCGTCACGCACCGCGCCCCCCGTCATCGGGCCCGCCGCGACCATCTGCGCACACTGCGCAACCACCGTGCCGTTCTGGATGATCCACTCCGCCTGCTCCGCTCCCCTCGCGCTCGTCAGCGAGTCGCGCATCCCGATCAGCTTCGCCGCGAGCTTCGCGGTCTCCGACTCCACTTCCGCGGGATCGACCTTCGCGACGTCCACCGATTTCGGCGAAATGTACAGCGAGAACTTCCCGCCGTGTACGCCCTCCTCGACTCTCTTCGCCGTCGTGCCCGCCGTCGTGGTTCGCAGATACATCACCTTCGGGTTCTCGAAGTCAAACGAGAAGAGCTCGGGGTTCTCGTACTTCACGCCGTCGAGTTCGATCCCCACATCGTCGAACCACGCCTCGCCACCGCCGATGACGAGGGGGCCGAAGTTGATGTTCACCGTGTCCGCCGGAACAGCCAGCGTGAACTCGTACCGCTTCCATTCCGTCGTCCCCTTGGGGCCGAACTCCGCCATGTTGTTGAACGCCCCGGGCGTGTTGTCCGGCTTGTCGCACCGGAACCACCACCCCGCGAACTGGCCCACTTCCTTCGTGCGGATCCACGCCGAAACCTTCGCCTTCTTCCCCTTCGCGGCGTCCGGCGGAAAGCTCCCCACCATGATCCCCGTGCCCCCCGAGTTCCCCCCCGAGTCCCCCTTCTCGTACGCCTGCCGCTGCGCGAGCCGGAGCCGCTCCAGCGCCCCGCGCATCTCCTCCGCCAAGCCCGCGTCGGTGTCCCGCACGCCATCCATCACGATCGTCGCCGCGACATCCGGCGTCTGCATGTCAAAGCCCGTGAACCGCAGCGGAACGAACTCACTCCCCTCCCGCGCTCGCCCCTCATCGTTGAACGTCCGCATCCACTCAACCATCGCGAGCACTTCCTCCGTGTTCCACGTCCAGAAGTACATCCCGCCGATGAGCGCCTTCGGATCGCCCTTCCCCTCCAGCACGTACTGGTTCAGCGTGTACGACTCGGGCATATTCGCCTCGATCGAGAACACCCGGAACTCCATCTCCGTCGCGAGGTACTCCATCAACCTGTGCTTCAACTGAAACGCCTCGCGTGTCCCGTGCGTCGGCTCTCCCAGCGACACAATGCGGGCATCGCCCACCATGTCCTTCAGCCGCGACAAATCCTCGAACCCCTTCCCCGCCTCGCAGCTCTTCAGTTCCACCGCGTTCGCGGCAACCCAAGCCGCCGCCTCCGGGCTCACGCCCTCCCCAACCTGCTGGGCCAACGCACACACAACCGCCGCCGTGGTGATGAACATGCTGTGCCTCCTGCTTCCGTCCGAGTGTACCAAGCCGCTTTCGTTCTGTTACATTCCGCACCCAAGGAGAGTCTCGCATGGGCACTTCCCGTCACCAATGGGTCGCGTTCGATCGGCTTGAAGAAGGCGCGGCCTACCTCCACCAGTGCAACATGCACTTCGCCGACGCTCCCTCGGAGCGTTGGCCCACAACCGCCGTCATCGGCATGGCCTTCGAGGCATGCAGGAAGAACGGCCTGCCCACCCCCGCGGAGTACGACCGGGCACTCAAGATCGAAACCGTACTCCGAAACGCCATGGAGAAGTCCGCACACGCCGTGCACCTCGCCACCATCACCGGCGACGGCGGTCGCATGTGGATCTTCCAGTGCAAGACCGCCTCCGCCACCGAGCGACGCCTCGCCGCCCTCCCCGCACGGATCCGCGACCCGCTCACCTGCCACCAGCAAAACGACCCCGACTGGACCCTCTACTTCGAGTCACTCCTCCCAACCGAACTCGAGTCCATGCGGTACAACAACAGCTGCGTTCTTGCCGCGATGGCCGAATCCGGCGACAATCCCCGCCGCGCTCGACCCATCGAGCACCTCGCGTACTTCCCGACCGCCGCGGCACGCAAGAAGTTCCAATCGTGGGCGAAGCGCGGCGGCTTCACGATCGACGAGTCTCCCGCCCCCGATTCCGACGCCACCGATGATCTCCCCTTCCGTCTCTTCTTCTCCATGAAATCCAAGGCCGACCTCGACGCGATCACCGACCAGACGCACCGCTGCGCCGTCGCCGCCCGCACGTGCGGCGGCATGTACGACGGCTGGGAATCCGCGATCGTGCCCAAGAAATAGGCCGTTACCCCACCGCCCCCGCGATCCCCATCGCCAGCGCCGTCTCCCGCAGCTTCGCCGCCATCGCCTCCAGACTGCTCGGTATCACCCGCACCTGCCCGATCGTCGTGATGAAGTTCACGTCCCCGCCCCACCGCGGCACCAGATGCACGTGCAGATGCTGCGGAACCCCCGCTCCCGCCGCTCGCCCCTGATTGATCCCGATGTTGATCCCCTGCGGCTGCAGACCCCGCTGCAAAACGTCCGTCGCCACCTCCACCAACCCCCACAACCCCGCCCGCTCCCCCGCGTCGTAGTCAAGCAGCGACGGCTTCGCCTCCCCATGCGCGACCAGCAAGTGGCCGTTCGCGTACGGGAACGCGTTAAGCAGAATCAGCCCCGCCCCGGTTCTCACAATCACGTGATTCGCGACATCTCGCTCCGGTGCCCGCCAGTAATCCAATAGAAACGACCCCGACCCCGCCGCAGGAGGGCCGGCCACCTTCTCCTTCGCATCCAGAGCCTGCAGATACTCCAGACGCCACGGTGCCTGCAACGCCGCCGGGCCCCCGGCCGAATCTGCGCCACCCGGCCCGCCCGGCCGCGTGGCAGTGGGGGACTGGCTGGGAGACGCCGGGGGGGATGGAGGGGTGGGGGGGGGCGGAGTGCTCGACATCCCCGCATCGTATCGCGGCACGCACTCCTCCCGCGTACACTTGGCGGTCACACTACGGAGGCTTTCACCATGAACGTTCTTTCTTCGATGCTCGCCCAAGCCACCGGTGGTACCGGTAGCGCCGGCACCGTCCTTCTCGTCGTCCTCGGCGTCTTTGGCGCCATCGTCCTGCTCGTCCTCTTCATCGTCCTCTTCAACTTCTTCAACCTCTACATCCAGGCCCTCTTCTCCAACGCCCACATCGGCCTCATCGAGATGTTCGGCATGCGGCTCCGGAAGGTCGACCTCCGCACCATCGTCTACAGCCGCATCCGCGCCAAAAAGGCCGGCATGGACATCCCCACCAGCGCCCTCGAAACCCACTACCTCGCCGGTGGCCGCGTCCCCAACATCATCTCCGCCATGATCGCCGCCCGCGGCGCCAAGATCGACCTCCCCTGGAACGTCGCCAGCGCCATCGACCTCGCCGGCCGCGACATCCTCGAAGCCGTCAATACCTCCGTCAACCCCAAGGTCATCGACTGCCCCGCACAGCACGGCCCCCGCGGCACCATCGACGCCGTCGCCAAGGACGGCATCCAGCTCAAGTGCAAGGCCCGCGTCACCGTCCGCACCAACATCGCCCGCCTGGTCGGTGGTGCGACCGAAGAAACCATCATCGCCCGCGTCGGTCAGGGCATCGTCTCCACCATCGGCTCCGCCGCCGATCACAAGTCGGTCCTCGAAAACCCCGACGAGATCTCCCGCAAGGTGATGGAGTCCGGCCTCGATTCCGGCACCGCCTTCGAGATCCTCTCCATCGACATCGCCGACATCGACGTCGGCGACAACATCGGCGCCAAGCTCCAGGCCGATCAGGCCAACGCCGACAAGCAGCGTTTCCAGGCCGAAGCCGAGAAGCGTCGCTCCCTCGCCATGGCCCTCGAACAGGAAAACAAGGCCACCATCGAGGAAAACAAGGCCAAGCTCGTCCTCGCCGAAGCCGAAGTCCCCGCCGCGATCGCCGAAGCCTTCCGCAAGGGCAACTTCGGCATCATGGACTATTACCGCCTCAAGAACGTTCAGGCCGACACCCAGATGCGTGAGTCCATCGCGGGCGACGGAACCAAGAAGTAGTTCGCACGAGTAAGGGAGTCGCCAAGGCGGAGCTGTGAACGGCGCCGGTCGCAT
>JBIKMF010000424.1:0-3372 GCA_044359425.1 Phycisphaerales bacterium | reverse complement strand
ATGGGAACATGGGCGTGAGAACTGCGACTGCTGCGATCTTCCTGACGTTGGCCCTCTCCGGACCCGGGGCCCTCGCCCAACTGGCCGGGTCCGACCAGACCACCCCGCCCGCGGCGGTCGCGCCCCAGGCCTTCCCAAGCACCCCGGAACTCTCCGCCTCCCTGATGGCACCCACCGTCGCGCGCGAACTGCGGAGGCTCGCCCTCCTCGAACTGCGCGCGATGGACACCCCCGCGGGCGATGACTACCTGTGCACGGAGTTCCTGCTCTCGCTCGCCGCCAAGTGCCGCGCCGACGACGTCGAACAGCTCCGCCGGCGGGTTGAGGCCGCGTTCAACGCGGGCGATTCGGCCAAGGTCGAGGCGCTCAGCCGCCAGCTTCTGACGATGGATCCCGGCGATACGCGGACGCAGCTGCGCCTGATCGCCGCGAAGCTCACGGCGATGCAGACTGTGGAAGCGCGACTCGCGGCGATCGACCGCCTGCTCGGCCCCGACGGCGCAAAGCTCGACGCCTCCGTCCGCAGCCGCCTTGCGGTCGACGCGGCGAACTTCGCCAAGGAACGTGGCGACATCGAGGGCTACGCGACACGGATCAAGATGGCGGCAAAGCTCGACGGCACCAACAAGGAAGCCGCGATTCTCCTCTACCAGTTCTTCGTCGAGTCCAGCGACGACCGCGTGGGCGCGGTGGAGCTGATGGCCAACATGCTCTACGCCGACCCGATGGACCCCGCGGTGTACACCATGCTCCGCGACGCGATGCTGGACGTGCGAGCGCACGCCGAAGCGCAGCGGTTCCAGGACACGCGGGCCTCGATCCTCTCCCAGCTGCGCGTCGAGAAGACCGGGCGCGAAAACCTCGCGCAGGTCATGATGCTGTGGTACTCCAAGGGCGCCGCCGACGTGCTCAAGCAGATCGAAGGCGAACTGAATGGGCAACGCGACGAGGTCGCTCGTCAGCGGGCCCTGCAGGACCCTTCGCTTCGAACCCGTGATGGCGGGCCGGAGTCGGTCCGCCTCGAGATCGACTTTGAGGAAGCCCGGCTGGCCGCGGCGGCGGCGAGTGGCGACCGTCCATCGCTCCTCGCGTCCCTCGGCGATCTTGCGATCACCGTGGGTAACGGTGTGCAGGCGTACCTGGATCCGAACCGTCAGGTGGGAACGGTCGCGCGGACCGACGTCGACTTCATCGTGCGGGAGAGCGTGAAACTCCTGCAGCTGTGGCGCCTCGCGACCGGCGAGGGTGTTGAGACTGTGGAGGCCGAGCTCGCGGCGTTTGAGCAACTCAAGCAGGACGGACCGAGTGATCTGAACCTGCTCAAGGCCTGGATCGCGTTCCGAAAGGGAGACACGCAAAGCGCCGCGGCACTGCTCGCGCAGACCGATCCCTCCACCTGGGGCGCGATGCTCGCAGGCGAACTCGCCGCGGCACGCGGGGACAACGCGACCGCGACGGCGCTCCTGATCGAGGTCTATCAGGCGGCGACGCTCGAGCCGATCGGTGGCTACGCGCTGCACCGCGCGAAGACGATCGATCCAGCCTCCGTCGCGCCCGACGCAACCGGACGCAAGGTCATCTCGATCGCGAACTCCATCCCAAAGTGGTTCGACCGTATGTGCACGGATCCTCGCGTTCATCAGACGATGAAGGTGACGACCGCGACCACCTCGGCGGAGGTCACCGACTCGGTGATGTACGAGGTAACGCTCAAGAACATCTCGCAGCTCCCGCTGGGGTTGGGTTCGGATCGGGCGCTGAGCTCGCGGCTGCTGTTCGCGCCGGCGCTCGAGGCCTTCGCCGGGCAGGTCCACACGGTGGAGCCTGAGGTCTTTGAGCTTGGCGGTCGGCTGCGGTTGCTGCCGGGAGAAACGGTGACGCTGCGGTGCGAGCCGGACCTGGGCGCGACGGGCTGGATCGCGTCGGCGTGGTGCCGGTTCCCGACGCGGCTGCGCTGGCGCGTGATCCAGGGCTTCGAGCCCGACTCGGCCAACGCGAAGCGGCCGGGGCCGGGGTGCGCGGAGATCTTCACCGAGTCGTTCGCGCGGCGCGGACTCACCGAAGCGGCTCAGAGCGACACCGACATGATCGCGGCCATCCGTTCCGCACCAGAGATCAAGGTGCCGGCGCTGGTCTACGCGGCGCGGGCCGCGCTCCTGGGCCTCACGCAGTCGCAGGGCGAGAACCCCAACCCCGGCGGCATCGCGCAGGCGCTGGCCGATCGGTACCCGACGTGGTCGCCCGCGGCACGCGCGGTGGCGATGTGCGTGCTGCCCCCGTCCAGCGCGATCCCGGAACTTGCGGCCTTCGATCTCGCGGCAACTGCCGAGCCCGATCCGGTGCTGCAGGCGGTGTACATGCTCACCCGCGCGACCGACGAGGCCGACGCGGTGCTGGCGAAGTGCCTCGCGTCCTCTGATCCCGAGATCGTGAAGGTGGCGACGATCCACAAAGAGCGGATCGCGAACGGTCGGCACACGTACTCGACGCGTGGCCCGAACCTGAAGGTCATCAACCCGCCCAAGGGCGACGGAGTTCGGTAACGCGTGGCGACTCGCGCATCAGCTCGCGGCCGTCGGGGACGATGGGTGGCCGCGACGGTTTCGCTGCTGCTGCTGGCGGCGGCGGTTGTCGCGGTGGCGCGGTCGGGGATTGACGTGCGGGCGGTGCGGTCGATCGTGGCGGGTGCGCACGCGGACCTCCTGATTGCGGCGGTGACTCTGCCGCTCTTGAACCTGGCAATCTCAGCTGGCGTGTTCTGGGTGCTTACGCGCCGGTTTGGGCGGGTCGCGTACTCGGAGATGTGCGCGTTGATCGGCGCGGCGTGGTTGCTGAACTACCTGCCGATGCGGCCGGGTTTGGTGGGGCGGGTTGCGTACCACAAGGCGGTCAACGGCATCCCCGTCGCGCAGGGGGCGCGGGTGGTGGGGGAGTCGATCGCGTGTTCGGCGGTTGCATCGCTGGGCGCGGTGGGGTGGTCGGTGGTGGCGGCGCGGCGGCCGGAGTGGGCGGGGTGGCTGGGCGTGGTGCCGGTGGTTGTGATCGTGGGGCTCGGGGTTGCGGGGGCGGTTGCGCCGCTGCGGACGTGGGGCGCGGTGTGCGGCGCGATGGCGCTGCGGATCGCGGACTTGATCGTGTGGACGCTGCGGTACTGGGTGGTGTTCGCGATCGCGGATTCGCCGGTGACGATGGCGCAGGCCGCGGCGGTGGCGGCGGTGAGCCAGGTGGCGATGTCGGTGCCGCTGGTGGGGAACGGGCTGGGGCTGCGGGAGTGGGCGGTGGGGCTGTTGCGGGCGTCGCTGCCGGCGTGGTACGGAGTCGCCGCGGCATCGTCGGCGGGGTTAACGGCGGATCTGGTGAATAGGGCGGCGG
>JBIKMF010000090.1:0-12424 GCA_044359425.1 Phycisphaerales bacterium | reverse complement strand
GCGTCGCGTGGGTGATGCCACCTGGAAAGCCGAGATGCTCTGCACCGAGCCCCGCCGCACCGACGCGGTCTACCCCGAGTTCACCCGCGGCATCCACACGCGCTCCCGCGCCGACTTTCCGCACCAGGTCCGCGCGTGCGCGGAGGGCGGCGTGATCTCCCGCTACCGCGTCGTCGCCGGCATGGACTTCGGCTTCGCAAATCCCACCGCGATCATCTGGGCCGTGGAGGATCCGCGCGCCGCTCTGTGGGTGTTCTGCGAGTACGAACGCTCCGAGCAACGCCTCGACGACCAGGCCGCGATGCTCATCGGGGGCCAGGTTGCGCCCCGCCCGGATCTGATCGGCGTCGACCCCGCGGGCCTCGCGCGCTCGCACCAGACCGGCATCTCCGCGGTCCAGGTGCTGCGGCAGAACGGCCTTACCGTCTCAACCCCGCGCCACGATCTCGCGACGGGCATCAACACCGTCCGTGCGATGCTCGCGCCCGCGGTGGCGACGGGCCCCTCGATCATCATCGACGACACGTGCGTCGCGCTCATCAACAGCCTCGAGCAGTACCGCAACGGCGTGAACGGCGGCCCACCGATGAAGACCGGCGCGGATCACCTCTGCGATGCGCTGCGGTACCTCGTCATGGCGCTCCGCACCCCGCAGGACCGCGTCGTCTCGTACCTCGCCGCGTAACCGGAGTCGTTCCATGGCCCGCGCCACCAGCTTCGGCAACTCGGCCTCCAAAAACGACGACCCCCGGCCTTTCGGCCGAGGGTTCATCGCGTCTGCTAAGGGTGTGATGCGCTGTGCGCCTCTCTCTCTCCATCCGGGCGACACACTCAAACATCACTTACCGGCGGCGGCGAGCAAGGGCAAGGCCTCCCAGCCCGGCCAACATGCCGGCGCCCGGGGCGGGAATGCTCGTCGGCGTGATCTGGTCCTGATGGGACGAGTTGCCGAAACCGAGCAGGCTGACTCCCGCGCTCGCGCTTGTGCCGATGTAGCTCACGAAGGTGTTGTAGTGAGACACGATTCCAAGACCCAACGCCCCGCCATCCGTCTTCGTCGCCCGGAATGTGCCGGACGTGAGACTCAGGCTGCTCAACCCGGAAGTGCTGTTGTAGTCCGTGATGATGTCCCAGATCACCAGCTGAAGCGCCGAGGCGTAGTCGTTCGAAACGCTGGCCTGCGTCGGCCAGAACGGCTGGGCGTTGAAGATGTCCGTAATCGCCTGCGCCCGATCAGCGCCCATGGGATCGGCGAGCGTCATGCTCGCGATGGGCATCAGGTCGTAGGTCCGGGACGAGCCACTCACGAACTGGTCGATGTCCACACAGTACGTGAACCGGTTCCCCGTCATCGAGGTCAGGCTTCCGGTGCCGCCGCTGAAGTTGTGGATCAGCTGGCCCGCGAACACGTTTCGCGCGCCGCTGTCGGTGAAAATCCGCACGTTGCGGCCGGAGCCGGTCCCCACAAAGTTCATCTGGACCGTATCCGCCGTCGCGACAGACGCCGCCGCGACAACAACCACCGACGCGATCAACTTACTCGTACCCATTGTCAAACCCTCCATGTATTGATGTTCCCGCGAGTCTGCCGGTACTGGTGCCCCGGCCTCGCGGCTTCCTGACTGCACCCCAAATCTCCGATTCCCCCCGCTCCCCGCCACCCGTTTTCAACTCCCCAACTCCGGTCACACCCGCCTGTTCCGTCTCTGCCGCCTGCGCAACCCCCCACAACCACGCCCCCTCCGGTACAATGCCCCCCAACAGGAGAGCTTCTCCCATGCCCCCAGCCGCAGAGCCCGCATCCCCCGGGAGCCCCGCTCCCGCCACCTTCGCGCACCTCCACCTCCACACCGAGTACTCGCTGCTCGACGGTGGCAACCAGGTCGACAAACTCGTCGCGCGCATCAAAGAACTCGGGATGTCCGCCTGCGCCATCACCGACCACGGCAACCTCTTCGGCACCGCCGCCTTCTACCTCGCCTGCAAAGACAAAGGCATCAAGCCCATCCTCGGATGCGAGGCCTACGTCACCCCGCCCGGCAAGCCCCGCACCGACCGCACCTACTCCGGCGGCGGCGAAGGCGGCTTCCACCTCGTTCTCCTCTCCGAGAACCTCAAGGGCTGGCAGAACCTCATGGTTCTCGGCAGCGAGGCATACCTCACCGGCTTCTACTACAAGCCCCGCGTCGATCGCGAGCTCCTCCTCAAGCACAACGAAGGCCTCATCGCCATCAACGGCCACCTCGGCAGCGAGATCGGCGACCACCTCCTCTCCTACCACCGCTCCGGCGACGAGAAGTACTGGGAGCTCGCCAAGGAAAGCGCCCGCTGGCACGCCGCGACCTTCAACGGCACGCCCGACCCCGCCACATCCCGATTCTTCATCGAGATGCAGCACCACGTCCCCGAGCAGAACGCCATCAACCCGCTGCTCATCAAGCTCGCCAAGGAACTCAACCTCCCCCTCGTCTGCGACAACGACGCCCACTTCCTCCGCGCCGAAGACCACGACGCCCACGACACCCTCATCTGCATCTCCACCGGCAAGGGCAAGAACGACCCCGACCGGATGCGCTACACCCCGGAGCTCTACGTCAAGAGCCCCCAGCAGATGGAGAAGCTCTTCGCGCAGTACGGCGACGCCGGCCGCCAGGCCCTCGACGCCGCGGCCATCATCCCCGAACGCTGCAACGTCGAACTCCCCCTCGGCCAGAACAACTCCCCCGCCGTCCACATCGCCATCCCCGCCGCCGCCTCACTCCCACGCCACGACGATCCCGCCTTCGGCGGTGATCTCACCGCTTGGTACAAGGCCTACTGCGCCTGCTTCGACGTTCAGCCCTTCCGCCAGCCCCCGACGCCCGAAGAACTCGCCGCATCGAAGACCAACTGCGACACCGCCCTCCGCATGCTCTCCGAAGCAGGCATGATCTGGCGATACGGCCACGCCCAGGCCAAAGGCCCCAACGACTTCACCGCCCGCCTCGAACGCGAACTCAAGATCCTCGCCGACAAGAACATCTCCGCCTACTTCCTCATCGTCTGGGACTTCGTCAACTGGGGCCGCCAGCGCGCCATCCCCGCCAACGCCCGTGGATCAGGCGTCGGAACCATGGTCGGCTTCGTCTTGGGCCTCTCCAACGCCTGCCCCGTCCAATACGGCCTGCTCTTCGAGCGATTCACCGACCCCGACCGCTCCGAATACCCCGATATCGATATCGACCTCTGCCAGGACGGTCGCGGCGACGTCATCAACTACGTCCGCAACAAGTACGGCCACGTCGCCCAGATCATCACCTTCGGGACCATGAAAGCCCGCGCCGCCATCCGCGACGTCGGCCGTGTTCTCGAAATGACCATCCCCGAAGTCGACCGCATCGCCAAACTCGTCCCCGAAACCCTCAACATCGAAATCAAGGACGCCCTCGAACAGGAACCCGACCTCAAGAAGATCTACGACACCGAGCCCGCCGTCCGCCAACTCCTCGACAACGCCATCCAACTCGAAGGCCACACCCGCCACGCCGGCGTCCACGCCGCCGGCGTCATCGTCGCCACCCGCCCACTCTCAGACATCGTCCCCCTCTACAAGCAACCCGGCACCGAAGGAAACGACATCATCACGCAGTGGGACGGCCCCACCTGCGAGAAGATGGGCCTCCTCAAGATGGACTTCCTCGGCCTCCGCACACTCTCGGTCATCGAACGCGCCAAGAAGCTCATCCGCGAAACGCTCTCGGAAGAAGAGATCTGGTCCGCGGTGGGCCGTGGGGAGGAATACGCAAAGCTCAAAACAGCAAAGCAGCAAAGCTCAAAGGCCGATGCTCCCAGCCTCGGTGATCTGAGCTTCTCCCACCCGCTCGATCTCGAGCGGCTCGAGTACTCGAATCAACAGGTTCTGGAACTCTTTCGTCGCGGCGAGACCACCGGCGTCTTCCAGTTTGAATCCGGCGGCATGCGCCGACTCCTCGTCGAAATGAAGCCCGACCGACTCGAAGACCTCATCGCCGCCAACGCCCTCTTCCGCCCAGGTCCCATGGATCTCATCCCCGACTACAACCGCCGCAAACACGGCCAGGCCGAAGTTCCCCTCGTTCACCCCATCGTCGAGCAGTACACCGGCGAAACCTACGGCGTCATGGTCTACCAGGAACAGGTCATGCAGATCGTGCACGGCCTCGGTGGTATCAAACTCCGCGACGCCTACACCCTCATCAAGAACATCAGCAAGAAGAAGCACGACAAGATCGAGAAGGAACGCCCCAAGTTCGTCGAGGGCTCCCAGAAACAAGGTCTCGCCAAGGAAAAGGCCGAAGAACTCTTCGAGCTCATCCTGAAGTTCGCCGGCTACGGCTTCAACAAGTCCCACTCCACCGGCTACGCCATCGTCGCCTACCAGACCGCCTACCTCAAGACCTACTTCCCCGCCCAGTACATGGCCGCTTTCCTCACCTACGAGTCCGGCGCGAACAAGGTCAGCGAGTGGATCCCCTACCTCGAAGACTGCCGGCGCACCCGCGCCATCGATCCCACCACCGGCGCCACCATCCGCGTCGGCATCGAAGTCCGCCCTCCCGATATCAACCTTTCCCAGCAGGACTTCGCCGTCGTCTTCGACGAAAACGAACCACACAAAGCCAACCACGGCCACATGCGCTTCGGTATGGGCGCCATCAAGGGCGTCGGTGAACGCGCCGTCGCCGCCGTCGTCGCCGAACGCCAGAAGAGCGGCCCCTACACCAGCCTCTTCGACTTCTGCGAACGCCTCCCCCCCGGCACCATGAACAAGGCCGGCCTCGAATCCCTCATCAAGTGCGGCGCGTTCGACCGCCAACACGGCCGCGAAAACCGCGCCGCCATGGTCGCCTCCATCGAACAAGCCCTCAGCGCCGGCGCGTCTCTCGCCGCCGACAAGGCCGCCGGCCAGGGTGCGCTCTTCGGCCTCGGCGCCCCCGTCGCCACCGCCTCCAAGCCCGCCGCCGGCACCCTCGCCCGCGCCACCCCGTGGAACGAAGCCGAAACCCTCGCCTTCGAGAAGGAAGTCATCGGCTTCTACGTCAGCAGCCACCCCCTCGACCGCTGGCGCAAGTGGAGCAGCGCGTTCACCACCACCACCACCGCCGGCACCAAGGAACTCACCCAGGACACCCGCGTCGTCCTCGCCGCCATGGTCCAGTCATCCCGGACCCTCGTCGTCAAACAAGGCCGCAGCGCAGGCCAGAAAATGGCCATCCTCACCGTCGAAGACCTCAGCGGCGCGTGCGAAGCCGTCGTCTTCACCGAAGCCTTCGCCCGCTACGGCCACCTCGCCGAAGCCGAGAAGGTCGTCTTCGTCCTCGGTCGCATCGACACCAAAAAGGGCGAACCCCAGATCATCGTCGACCGCCTCGCGCCCATCGAGTGCGTCCCCGTCGAGCCCGGTCGCTTCAAAGTCCTCGTCGACGAGAAAACCCTCAACGGCGGCGCACCCCGCGCCCTCTCCCGCGTTGCCGAACTCCTCAACGAAAACGTCGCCAAGTACGCCGACTCCGCCAAGGCCAAGAACGCCGACGAACGCGCACTCACCTTCCCCGTTGAACTCATGATCGGCGTCGACGGCGCCGTCGCCACACTCGCCACCGACCCCCGCATCAAAGTCACCCCCGACTCCGAGTTCGTCGAACACCTCGTCGCCGAACTCGGCGAAGGCACCGTCCGCGTCAGCGGCTTGGTCGTCGAAAAAGAGAAGAAACCCAAGTGGTCCAAGAGCCGCTCGAGCGACGACGACTTCTAGCCCCTCAATCGTCCCCGCCACGCCGCCCACGCTTGCGATCCGAGTTCGCCTTCTTGTCCCCCAGCCGCCGCTCCCGCGCGCCCCGCGACGGTCGCGTCGCCTTCCGCACCCGCGGTGCCACCAGACTCCGCGCCACCAACTCCCGCAACCGCTCCCCGCACCCCGCCTTGTTCCTCGGCGCACTCCGGTGCTCGTCGCACGAAATCACCAACTCCCCGTCATCCGTCACGTACCGCGCACCCATCGCGCACAGCCGCGTCAGCTGATCCGCCCCCAGCGGCAACTCCGCCAGCGCCACCCGCAGCGTGCACTTCGTCGACCGTTTGTTGACGTTCTGCCCCCCCGGCCCCGAGCTCCGCGCAAAGCTGTAGTGCAGCACCTCCGATGGAATCACCACGCTCGGCGTCACCATGATGTCGGTGCCGAAGTCGTCCTCTCGCGGTTCTGGTGCTATGCCGGGATGTTCCATCGCCAAACACCCTAGCATGATTCCTCGCATCGTGCGAGTCAATCCACCGCGCCCGGAGCCGCTTTGACGCCCCTCATCTCCCTCGCATCCTCCGCACTCGCCATCGCCGCCGCCCCAGGCCGCGAACAACCCGCCATCGACTTCATCAACCTCTGGACCGCCTCCCGCCCCTGGTGCGAAACCCGCCGCGACCACTCCGGTAACCTCATCCTCCGCGCCGCCCGCGAACCCAAAGGCCCGCCCCTCTACCTCGCCGCACACCTCGACCACCCCAACTTCATCGTCGAAACCCTCCCCCACTCCCCCCGCGAAGCACTCCTCCTCCGTCGCGGCGGCCACCCCTCCGAACTCCTCACCAACACCCCCGTCATCATCCGCTCCCACGCCCGCATCATCCGGGGCACGCTCCACGAGATCACCGACCCCACCCCCGGCTCCGTCCGCGCCCGCGCCTCCTTCGACTCCCCCCCCGCGCCCGGCGACGTCGCCTCCTATGACGTCGATGAACCCGGCCGCACCGACTCCGAACTCTTCGGCCTCGCCTGCGACAACATGATCGGCGTCGCCGCGCTCCTCGCGGCCTTCGAGTCCACGCGCGACCACCGCCCGCACGGCCCCGTTCGTCTCCTCCTCACCCGCGCCGAAGAACTCGGCATGCTCGGCGCCCTCGCCCTCTGCCGCGCCGGTCTCCTCGGCCCCTGCGCGCGCGTGCTCACCGTCGACGCCCGCGATGCCGCGCCAGGCTCGGGCATCCTCGCCGCCGGCCCCGCGTCCCTCACGCGCGACCTCGCCGCCCTGGGCCTCACCCCCACCGACCAAGCCGCCGCCGACCGCACCGAAGCCGCCGCGTTCTCCGCGTTCGGCCACGAAGCCGGCGCGATCCTCTACCCCATCCGCAACATGCACAACGCCGGCACGCCCCCGCAGCCCGAGCGCATCGCCATCGCGGACCTCGTGCTCCTGCACGACGCCCTCGCCCGCACCATCACCGACTGCCCACACGCCACGCGCCGAGACGCCATGAACGACCACTGGCGCACCTGGGGCTCCGCCCTCTCCTGAATCAGCAGGCCCGATCCCAGATCGCGAAGAACAGGATCACGTCGTCACCGTCGACGCCGCCGTCCTGGTTCACGTCCGCCTCGATCAGCCCGCGATCCCAGTCGCTGAAGAACGCGATCACGTCATCGCCGTCCACCCCGCCGCTCAGGTCGTAGTCCGCCAGCGACCGCACCGACACGAACGCCCCCACCGTCGGGAACACGCCGCACGCGTCCGTCAGCAGGCAGTCGTAGTACCCGCCGTCGTCGCAGTTGATGTCCGCGATCGTCAGCGTCGGCGTCGTCACACCGAAGTACCGCCCATCCTCGCCCTCCACGATCGGCGCGTACTCCCCGAACCGCTGCCGCTTGCGCCACTGATACGTGATCGTCGACGGAGACTGCGAGCTCACCGCCTCCGTCGTCAGCTCCACCACCTGCCCGCTCGTGAACAGCACGTCCACCGGCTGCGCCGTGATGTCGATGCTCCCCGCGCCGAAGAACACCGTCCCCGGCTGCCCGGGCCGAGTCCCGCCTCCGCCCAGCGCCACGATGTTCGCCAGCGGCACACTGTTGTTGCACGAGTAGATCGCGATCCGCCCACCACCGCCCGCGCCCGCGTCCGTCCGCGCGCTCACGGTGCCGTTGGCCGTGATGATCCCCGAACCCGTCACGTTGATCGCGTGGATCCAGATCGAACCACCCGCCGCGCCCGACGAACCGCACGCCGCGCCCACCGTGGAACCGTTCGCGCTGATCTCCCCGTCCACCGTCAGCGTCCCGCCCACGTACAGCCGCAGCGCGCCGCCTCCCGTTCCGCCGCCGTTGCAGTCAAGCCCGCTGCCCGAGCCCAACTCAATCGGCGAGGTCACACTCCCGTACGTCGCACCACCCGGCACAGCCGCCCCGTTGCCCCCGCGCCCGCCGTGCCCCGCGCCGCCATGGCCTCCCGAGTTCGTCGGATACGACCCCGGTCCCTCGCCCCGCGTGTACCCGCGCCCCGTCAGCGAGATCGCGCCGCCGCTCGTGATCGTCACATCACCCGTCAGCTCCAGCGCGTTCTCCGCGTCGCCCTGGCCGTGCGACACCACGCCGCCGTTGGTCACCAGCATGTTCGCATCAAACCGCAGCACATCGACGAAGTCCGTCGTCTGGTGCCGGTTCCCCCCGTTGTCCACGATCAGGCTCCCCGGTGCGCCCGCCTCCTTGATCCACACCGTTCCCGCCCCCGCCCGACGCGCCGGGTCCGGCGCGGCAATGTTCGCCGTGCCGCCGTACGCGTGCACGCTACCCGCAAAATCGTTGGTCGTACACGTCATCGACACGCGCCCACCACCGCCGCCCGCCGAGTCCGACCGCGCACTCGGCCCACCATCGGCCGAGACCACGCCGCTCCCGCTGAACGTCTCCGCCTCCAGCCACACGCTCCCGCCCGACGCGCCCCCCGAACCACACGTCATGCCGAACGTGTTCGCGTTCGCCGTCGCGCGTCCATCGATCGTGAACGTCCCCGCGCTCGTCACGCGGATCGCGCCGCCGCCCCGCGCGCCCGAGTTGCAATCAATCGGCGCGCCCGACCCCAGATCCACCGGCTGATCCACCGATCCGTAGCACCCCAGCCCCGGCAGCCCCGACCCATCGCCGCCGCGACCGCCATGCCCCGCCCCCGGCTTCCCGCCGCCGCTGAAGTTCAGCGACGACGGCCCCTGCCCCGCGGGATGCCCGCGCCCGTCCACATTGATCTCCGCATCATCCGCCACCGTGATGTCGCCCAGGAACGTCAGGTGCGTCCCCTCGGCCAGCGGCGGACACGACAGCGAGCCCCCGTTGTCGATGATCAGGTGCGCGCCGAGCTCCTGCTCCCCGCTCAGCTCCGTTCGCTGCCCGAGCACCCCGTTGTTGTCGATGATCATCGTCGCCAACCCCGACCCCGGCTGCAGCCAGATCGTCCCCGCGCCGCCCCTCCGTGCCGCGTTGAACACCGACGCCGGATTGCCGCCCTGCGCGATCATCGTCCCCGTGAACTCCGAGCCCTCGTAGTACACCGCGATCCGCCCGCCCCCGCCGCCACCCGCGTCCGATCGGCTGCTCGGCGCACCGTTCGCCGCGAACGCCCCGCCCCCCGCCAGCGTGCTGGTCTCGATCAGGATCGACCCACCGGTCGCCCCGCTCGCCCCGCAGTTCGCGCCCTTCGTGATCCCCGATGAACTCGCGTACCCATCGTTCGTGAACGTGCCGCCCACCGTCAGATGAAACGCGCCGCCGCCGCGCCCGCCGACGTTGCAGTCAAGCCCGCCTCCCGACCCCAGATCCGTCGGATACTCGAGCGACCCGTAGCAGACGCCGCCGAGCACGATCGAGCCGTCGCCGCCGCGACCGCCGTGCCCGCTCCCGCCCTGCCCGCCCGAGTTCACGCCGTACGCGCCCGGCCCCTGCCCCGCGCCGAACCCGCGGCCATCGACATCAATCCCCGATCCAGCGCCGAAGAACACGTCGCCCGTCACCGTCAGGTGCGTGCCCGTCTCGCCCATGAAGTGGCTCAGTTCCGCGCCGCCCTGCACGACGAGGTCCCCGTTCAGAATCGTCGCACCGCTCACATCCGTCGTGCCACCCGTGTTCCCGTTGTTGTCCACGGAGAGCGTGCCCGGCGTCGCCGCGGGCTTCACCCACACCGTCCCCGCGCCCCCGCGCCGGATCGCCTGGTTGAGCGAATCCGCCCCGCCGAACGACTGCATCGCGCCCGTGAAGCTCGACGACGTGTAGTACACCGCGATGCGTCCGCCCCCGCCACCCCCCACATCCGAACGGTTCGAGCTGGCGCCGTTCGTCGAGATGGTGCCCGCTCCCGCGAGCGTCGAGGCCGTGATCCAGATCGAACCACCCGCCGCGCCGCCGCTCCCGCAGACGGTGCCCGTCGTGCCCGCGTTCGCGCGGATCGCGCCGTCAACAGTCAGTGTGCCGCCGACCGAAAGGATGAACACGCCGCCGCCAACCTGTCCGCCCCCGCAGTCGATCGGTGCGCCCGAACCAAACAGCGTTGGCGCCCCCACCGTGCCGTGGCACACCGGGCTCTCGTGCGTCCCGCCGAACCCGCCGCGCCCACCGTGCGTCGCGCCGCACTGGCCGCCCGAGTTGATGTTCCGCGAACCGGGGCCCTGCCCCGCGAGGTAGCCCTTGGCCGACACATCGATCGCGCTCGCGACCGATCCGCCCGAGACGCCCTCCACGAAGCAGTTGCCCGTCACCGTCAACGCCGCGCCGAAGGCCTGCGCACCTAGCCCATCGGTGTACGTGAACTGCGGCCCGTGCGTCACGACGCCCGGCCCCGTCGTCTCCGACCGCCGCACCTCCAGCGACCGGATCGTGTGCGCCCCGTTCACCGTCAGCGTTGCGCCTTGCACCACGACATCCGCCGTCGCCAGCGGCACGCCACCGATCGTGGTCGCACCCGGATTGAGCGTCGTGTTGGAGGTCAACACCACGGTCTGAGCAAACGTCGTCCCCGCCGCGAGGGCGAGCGAAAGGGCGGTGATACGCATCATCATGTGAACAGTCTCCCGGGAAGCTCCAGTCAAACGGCATGCAGCGTATCCACTCACGCGGATCGCACAAGCGTGATATCGAGGCTTCCACGCGTCCCCTGGGCCCAACCCGCAAACCCACCCCAACCGAAACCCGCCGGTGGTGGTCCGACAACCGCCAGAGGGGCAACGAGCGGTACCTCCGGAACCGGTTCGGGCGCTCGCGGCAGCCGGGGCCGTGCCTTGCCGGAAGGGGGAGTTCCAGTTACATTTGCCGACTGGTCATGCGTGACCGAGAGAGGGAGTACGGCGTCGCCCGACCCGATCCCGGTCATTCGGTCGCTGGGCCTCGGTGGCGTACGGCATGAGGTCGATGTATGGGCAACGATGAAGGTGCTCCAATCAGACCATCGCTCCTGAATCGAGCGCTTCGCGCTGCCATCGGCGGTCAAGTCTATTTGCCGATCGCTGATGCAACGTGGGTTCCGCTCGCGACCGATCTCTATGCCCACCCGGATCCACTGTTTCGCGAACAAGTACACGGCGGGTGTGATACGAAAGTCGGCGACGTGCACCGCGGGATGCGACGGCGAACGTACGTGATGGTGGCTATCGCGGCCATGGTGGCCGTAGTCGGTTACGCAGCGCTGTTCGCTCAGATCACCTTGATCCACCCAGCAACGGTGCCGCTTCTCGCGGCAATGCTGATCATCGGAGCGCGAAACTCGTATGTACACATGTGGGGACTGCCGCTCTGGAAGCGAAGGTACGCCGCGATACTGGCGGGCGAGTCGCGATGCACTGTGTGCTTGGAGAAGGCCGGAGCGTGCGTGCACCAGACGGGCGCGACAGCGGGTAGCGTTTGATACCATCTCGGCGCGATCGATTGGTTGTCGGAGCACAAGATGAGCACTCGCAGGCAGTATGCCATCGCAGCGTTGGTGTGCGTTGGTGCGATCGCGTTGACGATGGTGTTGATGTGGAGGCACTACTGGCCTCGGGACTGGACTGACGTCAACATCTCATCCGCGCAGTTGCAGGGTGACGGCATCGTGCACGATATTCTTACGTACAAGCAGGCTCACGGAGCCTGGCCACCGGATCTGCAGACAGTGGGACACGGGGAGACCCGTGCGCCGCTCGGCACGCGGAGTTGGCACTACAGGGTGGACGGTGACGGCTTCACGCTCGAAGTCGTAGGTGCTCCCTACGGATACCCATCCGTCACGTACGACAGCAAGAAGATGTCATGGGTGATCGACATGTAGAGGGCGTCTGTGTGAGGGGAACGTGGCCTGACAGCGGTCCACCCCAACCACAAGCCGGTTACTCCGCGCGAACAACACGCCATCGTCGTCCGTTCTCCGAACCGCAATCGACACCCGACCGTCGAGATCCGCACGCACCGTTCCCTGCTCACGAGCGTGACCCGCGCCCGCTCGTGTTGTGCGTGGTAATCCTGCCCTTCACCGTCGCCGTGCTCCCCGCGTGATCACCCCCCCAACCCCCCTACTATCCCCCCTTACGCAAACATCAGGAGGCGTGCGATGGCCGGGAACAAGGACGGCGAGTTCTGGAACGGTGGAGAGAAGCCCAAGCCGGGTGAGCAAAGTGTCTGGGA
>JBIKMF010000423.1:0-3377 GCA_044359425.1 Phycisphaerales bacterium | reverse complement strand
GGTGTTCGCGGATATCGTGGCGATTTCGGCGTCGCTGCTGGTGGCGATGCTCGTGCTGGACATTCCGTACGCGACGTACATGAACAACTTTCTGTCGCAGGTGAAGCACATCGACTTCTTCACGGGAGTGGGGAAGAGCGCGATCTTCGGGCTGTTGATCGGGCTGATCGCGTGCCATCACGGGTTGTCGGTTCAGGGGGGCGCGGCGGGCGTGGGGCGGGCGACGACATTGACGGTGGTTCACTGCGTGGTGGCGATCATTTTCGCGGATCTGACGTTTACGGCGATCTTCTTTGCGCTGAAACTGGTCTGAGCGATTTCAACGGGAGTTCGCATGTACGAGAGCCAGATCAAGTACGAGGTTTCGCGTATTCGGGCGGCGGCGGTGTATTGCTCGGACGGTCGACTCGGGGAGCACTTCGACGATTTCCTGCAGAACGGGCTGGGGCTGCCGCGGTATGACCGTGTGTCGTTGCCGGGAGGGCCGGCGTGCTTGGCGGGGCATCCGCAGGCGCACCTGGAAGAGCAAGGTGTGGTGGATGAACTGAAGTTTCTGGTGGAGGTACACGGGCTGAAACGCGTGGTTTTGATCGCGCACTCGACGTGCGCGTTCTACGGGACGCGGCTGGAGCTTAAGGAGCCGCGACTGGAGCTGGTGCAGCGGGCTGATCTGGTGCGTGCGGCGGCGTTTGTCCACCGGGTGACGGGGCTGTCGCAGATTGACGCGCACTTTGCCCGACTGGTGGACGACCGCGTTCGGTTTGAGCGCGTGGAGGTGTGAGGCCTCAGGCGGGGGATTCGTCGAAGGTGTAGCGGATGCCGCGGCTGGCGTGCTCGGCGAGCATGCGTTCGACGATGGGGCGGTCGGCGAGGAGTTCGGGGGGGAGGACGCCCTTGCGGGTGATGGTTCCGTCGAGGACCATGCGCGCGAAGATGGTGCAGGGGAACGCGGTGGTGCGCGACATGCTGGTGAAGCCCGTTGCGGGGTCGAGGAAATCGAGGACGTCCCAGGTGAGGCGGGTGGGTTTGCCGTTGCGGGTTCCCGTGCCGCGGACGCGCATGACGGTGAGATCGCGTTCGCCGGGTTCGTACTTCCATTTGGGGAACATGAGGGCGGAGGTGAGGTCGAGGGGGACGACCTGTTGGCCGTTGACGGTGATGGGGTCTTTGGAGAAGAGGCCGGTTTCACGGAAGGCCCGCATCAGGGCGATATGGCCGGGGTAGCGGAGGGTTTTCTCCTTCATGAAGGGGACCTTGAGTGTGGTGGCGATGGAGCGGAGGCCGTCGGTGTTGAAGGCTTCGAGCGTTCCGACTCCGGGGAGGTCCATGAGTTCGGGTTCGCTGAGGGCGGGGCGGACGACGACGCGGCCGTGTTCAACGATGCGAGAGGGGCGGGTGTATTCCTCGAGGACGTCGGCGGGGGAGAATCCGGCCTTGTACTCGTAGGGCCAGCGGCGTTCGACGGGCAGGCCGCCGACGTAGATCTCGAGCGAGTCGCAGGGATCGAGGAGGCGGGCGGCGTATCCGGCGAGGAGGTTACTCATGCCGGGGGCGACGCCGCAGTCGACGATCGCGGTGACGCCGGCGGCCTGGGCTTCGGCGGTCAGGTCGATCGCGTCTTCCGCCATGAACGAGATATCGCAGTAGGGCTTTCGTGCGGCGATGACGGCGCGGAGGGCGCCGAGTCCGAGGTGACTGGAGAGTGCGCCAAGCACGATGTCGAAGGGAGCCACGGCGCGGGTGATGGCGGCCGGGTCGGCGAGGTCGAGGAGGAGCGTCGAGGATTTGCCCCGGGTTCGAGCGGAGGCGAGGTCGAGTGCCGCGGGACGGATGTCCGCGACGGTGACTTTGAATGCCGGATCAGCGGCGAGATCCGCCGCCATGACGGAGCCCACCATTCCTGCGCCGAGGACGATTGCGTTTGCCATGGCGGGAGGTTAGGAGGGGTCGGTCGCGGGAGGGGCTACTTGCCGGTGATGATGGTGACGGGTCCGAGGAGATGTTCGTCGTACCCGGGCGCGGTTTCGTGGGTGATGGTTGCTTCGGCGCGCATGTCGTCATCGGTGCCGAGGATGCCATCTTGGCCGAGCGAGCGGACGGTCATTTTCTGTTCCGGGCCGGCGGGGGCGGTGACTTCGATGATGAGTTCGCGGCCGAACGCGTCGTTGGGGCCGGAGTGGTCGTCGGGGGCGAGAGGTTCGAGTTCGGAGCCTTTCGTGGGGGACTTGCCGGCCTTGACTGCGCGGACGACTTTGTAGGCGGCGGTGCGGAGGGCATCCTCGTTGCGCTGCGCGTCGGTGACGGGCGATGGGGATGGTCTGGTGGAGAGGACGTAGAAGGCGGCGGCCGCGGCAGCGAGCGCGATCAGCGCGGTGAGAACGGCCACGGGCTTTGTCTTGGTGGGCGGCTGGGTGGGCATGGGGCGGGCTCTCGGTGACGGAGGGCGTCAGCGGGGGGGCGTTGGAGGCGAAAGGAGTGCGTCGGTCATCTGGATGATGCGCTTGTAGGCGTCGAGCGCGGTTTCGCGTTCGATGACGCTGTCGTACTTCACGGCGGCGGTGTAGGCGGGGAGCATCCACGCGCCGTAGCCGGAGGTTTCGTCGGTGCAGACGAGGTGATTGCGGAACCAGGATCGGCGCGGGAGTCCCGAACGGTCCGCGAGCCAGGCGCGGTCGAGAAGAAGCAGAGTGGCGTTGAGCGTCGCGGGGTTGGGTTGCGTCTCGAGCGTTTGCGTGAGCCACTGATCGACGCGGGCGTGGGTGCGGTCCATGTCTTCAGCGATGGTGGTCCACCCGGGGTCGGCGCTGGGCTGCGCGGCGCGGGATCTTGCGAAATCTCGTGCCGCGGAGAAGCTCGCGGCGGGATCGGAGGGGATGAGTCGCTGGTAAGCGGTGCTGATCGCGAAGGCACAGGTCATTCGGGTGACCATGGCGGCGGAGGCGTAATCAGCGCCAACGGCCTTCCAGTACCAGGGCAGCGTGTCGTACGCGGAGTGGTACGCGGAGCCCTTGGAGCCGCCGGAGCCGAATGCCGCGGAAGCGATGCCGGTGTGGCAGAGGAAGGCGACGTGGTCGGAGCCCCCTCCGAGGGTCCCGATCTCGCCGAAGCCGATATCGGCGATCATGCGGTCGGCGGATTCTGCGGATGGGACGAGCGAGACGCAGGCGGCGATGGCCTGCTTGAGCGCGGGCGAGGCGGAGGCTGAGAACTTGGGACCCATCGAGGCCATGTCGAGGTTGAGGTAGGCGACACCGTTCTTGAGCAGCGCGTCGTGGTTGGCTTCGACCCATTCGCTGCTGCCGATGATGCCGAACTCTTCTGCGCCCCAGGCGGCGAAGACGATCGTGCGAGCGGGGCGTTGGCCTTGGGCGGCGAGT
>JBIKMF010000089.1:0-12438 GCA_044359425.1 Phycisphaerales bacterium | reverse complement strand
GGGCTCTCGAACAAGACCGCAAACCACTACGTCACTGCGATCAAAGGGTTCTCGCGCTGGCTGGTGAAGGACCATCGCATCGCCACGGACCCCCTCGCCGGCTTGGCGTCGCGGTTCAACGTCGAGACAGACCGCCGGCGCGTGCGCCGCAACCTGGCCCTCGATGAACTCGAGCGCATCATCGCCGCTGCGGAGTTGCAGCCCTCCGTGAGCGTTCCGCGGCGGTACAAGGACTCCGCGGGCACGATGCGGGATTCCACCGTCAAGATGTCGGCGCCGTACCGCGCGTGGGCGTACAGGGTGGCGAGCGTCACCGGGCTGCGAGCCGGCGAGCTTGCCAGCCTCAAGCCGACGAGTTTCAATCTGGACGGCGACACCCCCACCGTCGTCGTTGAGGCCGCGTACAGCAAGCACCGTCGTCGTGACACCCTTCCGCTCCCTGCCGACATCGTGCCTGGGCTGCGTGCCTTCCTCAAGGACCTCAAGCCCGCCGTGCCCGTGTTCCCGCTCCCCGCAAAGAAGGGCGCGTTGCTTCTTCGCGCCGACATGGAAGTCGCCCGCGACCGATGGCTCGCGGAGGCGAAGACAGCCTCCGAACGCCGCGTGCGCGAAGAGTCCGACTTCCTACGCCACCTCGACAGCGCCGGGCGCGTCGCGGACTTCCACGGCTTGCGCGTTACCTTCATCTCGCGTGTCGCGGAGTCGGGCGCGACGTTGAAGCAGGCGATGGAGCTGGCGCGGCACTCTGACCCGAAGCTGACCATGAAGACGTACGCGAGGGTGGGTTTGGCGAATCTGGGCGGGGTGATCGACGGCATGACGACGCCCGGGACGGCGGTGCCGCGCCGCGCGGAGAGCCTCCGGAAATCCGGGACCGACGACGGCCACGGCCAGTACGAAACCGGTATACATCCTGGTATACAAACTCAGCACGGGAAGGGGCGAGATGGGGCGAAATGGGGCGAGAGCCACGGCCCCGGCGACGAAATCGCCACGAGCGAAAAACCGCTTGTTTTTACGAGTGAAATCCCCGATTCACTGACACAACAGGGCTCTTCAGAAAATGCCGAGGGGCGGACTCGAACCGCCGACCTCCGGGTTATGAATCCAGCGCTCTAAACCAGCTGAGCTACCTCGGCTTCGGGGTCAATGGTACGCAGCTTCCGGGCTGCTCTCCACCCGGTGGGGTTCGTTCGGTTTGGGGGTGGGTGGGGGCGGTGTTGGGCGGGGTGGCGGGAAGCGTTTGGAGAGGTGCGTCGGGAATCGGGGGGCGTGCGAATAGTGTGCGGGTCTGTTCGCCTCTTTCGAGCACCGGAGCATTGATGCAAACGCAGGATCACGTGGTGGGCGGGAACGAGTTGCCGCGGACTTTGGGGGCGCTGCGGGCGTCGGGGTGGGAGTCGGTGGCGGTGAAGGCGGAGTTGCGGCGGAACATGGTCGCGGCGATTCGGCGTGGGGAGGAGTTGTTCCCGGGGATCGTGGGGTACGAGGACACGGTGATCCCTGAGGTGATCAACGCGGTGCTGGCGGAGCATGACATGCTGTTCCTGGGGGAGAAGGGGCAGGCGAAGAGCAAGCTCATGCGGATGCTGGTGCGGTTCCTGGATCCATTCGTGCCGTTTCTTGATCTCCCGGGGTCTCCGGTTCACGAGGATCCGTACGCGCCGATCACGGGCGCGGGGAAACGCATGATCGCGACGATGCGCGATGATGCGCCGATCGCGTGGTGGGCTCGCGAGCACCGGTACGCGGAGCGGCTGGCGCCGGGCACGAAGTTCGCCGACCTCATCGGCGAGATCGATCCCGCGAAGTTGCTCGGTGGCGCGAGCATGGGCGCTGAGGATGCGCTGCACTTTGGGCTGATCCCGCGCATGCACCGGGGCATCTTCGCGATGAACGAACTGCCGGACCTCGACGACCTGGTGCAGACGGGGCTGTTCAACATCCTGGAAGAGCGCGACGTGCAGATCCGGGGGTATCCGATCAGCTTTGACCTGGATGTGCTGGTGCTCTTCTCCGCGAACCCGGGGACGTACAACCGGTCGGGCAAGGTGATCCCGCAGCTCAAGGACCGCATCGGCGCGACGATTCAGACGCACTACCCGCGGACGCGTGATCTGGGGATCGAGATCATGGAGCATGAGGCGGGGGAGGTGCGCGGCGATGTGCGGGTGATTGTGCCGCGGTTTATGAAGGAGATCGTGGAGCAGATGTCGATCTGCGCGCGGAAGAGTTCGTTCATCGATCAGACGTCGGGGGTTTCGGCGCGGTTTTCGGTGTCGAACTACCGGACGATGATCGCGAACGCGACGCGGCGGGCGATTTCGCTTGGGGAGAGCACGACGGTGCCGCGGATCAGCGATCTGGCGCACTTCCACGCGAGCGCGGTGGGGAAGTTGGAGCTTGATTTGATGGGATCGCACCAGTTGACGGAGTCACAGGCGCTGGAGGCGATCGGCGCGGAGGCGGTGAAGGTGGTGTTTGAGGAGTACGTGACGCGGCACGGGTTGGCGGAGATCGGCGAGGTATTCGCGAAGGGGGTGACGGTGGAGGTGGGCGACATGCTGGCGTCTTCGCACTACGAGAAGATTCTGAAGCGGGTGCCGCAGGTGTGGGAGAAGGCGTTTGAGGTGAATCCGGCGGCGGATGCCGCGGTGCGGGCGAGTTGCGTGGAGTTTGTGCTGGCGGGGCTGCACGCGAGCGACATGATTTCACGGGCGACGCGGCAGGGGCGGGTGAGTTATGAGCTCTGAGGGCGTGAGGCCCGCGCACGGCGGGGTGGTGCACACGTATCTCGGGTTTGACCCGAAGAACTTTCCGTCCCCCACTGCTCCGGCGCCGGATCTGGCGGGCGCGGCGTTTGATCACATGCTGATGCACGGATCGATGCGGGGGTTTACGGCGGAGCAGCTCGCGAACGCGATCAGGCTGGACCCGTCGATGTTCCCGGGGCTGGGGCCGAGCATCGAGTCGCTGCTGGCGATGCTGCGGGAGCGTCGCGAGAAGATCTTGTCGACGTACGAAGGGGAGAGCGCGCGGGTTGCGGCGACGAAGGCGTACGACTCGGTGGAGGTGCGCACGCCGGCGGATCAGGAGGCGGATTTTCGTGCGGCGCGGGCGAGGGGCCAGGTCCGGGATCTGGAGAAGCTGTGGTACAGGCAGAAGCGTGAGGACTCGGCGTTTTCGCGGGATTTGCTGAGGCTTATCGAGAAGCTCGGGGAGCGGTACCAGGTCCAGCAACTGCTCGCGAAGTACACGTTCACGGGGCGCACGCCGATGACGGTGGCCGAGGCGATCGCGATCAAGGAGGAGCTGGAGACGATCGATCGGTTGATCGAGCAGTTGCTGGAGGCCGCGAAGACGGCGCAGCTCGCGATCATCGATCTCGATGAGTTGAGCGAGTACGCGGATGCGGAGTCGATGGAGTCGATCAACAAGGTGCAGGAGCAGATCGAGTCGTACCTGCGGGAAGAGGCGAAGCGGCAGGGGCTCGACTCGGGCAAGCGTGGCTTTTCGCTGACGCCCAAGGCGTTTCGGATCTTTCAGCGGAAGCTGCTGAACGAGATCTTCGCGGAGTTGGAGAGCGCGAGGTCGGGTCGGCATCGCGGGCCGGTGGAGGGTGAGGGGCCGGTGGAGACGGAGCGCACGAAGGCGTACGAGTTCGGCGATCCGGTCGGGGGCGTGGACATCGTGCAGTCGATCGTGAACAGCGTGGCGCGCGGCGGGTCGAGTATCCGGATGGATGATCTTGAGATCCATCGCACAAGGAACTCGCCGCGGTGCGCGACGGCGGTGCTGCTGGACATGTCGGGATCGATGCGGTTCGGCGGGCAGTACATCAGTTGCAAGCGGATGGCGATGGCGCTGGACGGGTTGATCAGGACGGAGTACCCGGGGGATTTTCTCGCGTTCTACGAGATGTACACGCTGGCGAAGCGGCGGAGTCCGGGCGAGCTGCCGGCGCTGATGCCCAAGCCGGTGACGATCCAGCAGCAGGTCGTGCGGTTGCGGGCGGACATGAGCGACGCGAGCATCACGGAGTCGAAGTTGCCGCTGCACTTCACGAATGTGCAGCACGCGCTGAGCCAGGCGAGGCGGGTGCTGAGCGTGCAGGACACACCCAACCGGCAGATCATCCTGATCACGGACGGGCTGCCGACGGCGCACTTCGAGGGGTCGCAGCTGTACATGCTGTACCCGCCGGATCCGCGCACGGAGGAGGCGACGATGCGGGAGGCCTCGGCGTGTGCGCGTGAGGGGATCACGCTGAACATCTTCCTGCTGCCGCACTGGAATCAGAGCAGCGAGGACGTGCAGTTTGCACACGCGATGGCGGAGCGGACGCGGGGCAGGGTGTTCTTCACGGGCGGGAACGACCTCGATCGCTTCGTGCTGTGGGACTACGTGAGCCAGCGTCGGAAGATCATTGGGTAAGGGGCGTCAGTCGGCGACGCGTTCGAGGGTGAGTTCGAGGACCGCGTAGCCGTCGATTTCGAAGTACTCGACGGCGAGTTCGACCGTGCGCTCGCGGTCGAGTTCGAGCATCCCTTCGTTGACCGTGGGACCGTGCCAAGTCCAGTTGTCGATGATGGGCTTGGCGTCGGCCGTGACGCGGATGCCATCGTCGCTGAGGGTGCGGATCTTCCAGCGGCCCGCGGGGAGTCGCAGGGAGGTGGTGGCGATCATCGCGAAGTGGTCGGCGGCGTCGGGGAGTGCGGCCTGGGCGTCGGCGGGGATGGAGAGGTTGTCGGCGCGCGGGCCGCGATGCCCGAAGGGAAGGCGGAGGGAGCGGAGTTCGACGGCGGGGATGTCGGCGGCGAGGGCTCGCCACTCGTCGAGCTTCTGGCGGGGGTCGATGTCCTTGGGCCACTCAAAGAAGCGGGCTTTCCAGAGGGCGCGGACGATGACGCCTCGCTCGCGGGTGCGCCAGGAACGGCGGCCGTCCTGGATGTCGAGTTCGAAGGGGGTGACGTCGGCGTGTTCGCGCGGCAGGACAGTGACGCGGAAGGGATGCGCCGGGTTGTCGGGATCGGAGGGAAGATCGACGCTGGTTTCGGCGGTGGGTGAGAGGACGTTGGCGTCTTTGATGCCGAAGAGTTCGTAGACGCGGCCCTCGGGTGTTTCGCCGAGGTCGCGGATCATGGGAGATTCGAAGTCCCACGGGCCCCAAGGGCCCATGATGATCTTGTCGCGACCTTCGAGGTGGCTGCGGGCGCGGACGGGGCGTGATTCACCGATGGGTTCGACGGACGGGGGGACGAAGTCGGGGAGTGTGCAGAGGGTTGGCTTGGCGTTCGCAGGCGCATCGAGTTCGGTTGCGCCGTGGGCGGTGATGACGGCGATGTTGGCGGCGTAGAAGTTGTCGCGGACGTTGCCTTCGCCGGCGTCGCGGAGTTGGGTGCCGATCATGCGACCGGCGCGCGGGCCGGTCCAGGGGTTCTGGTCGTCCATGATGAAGCGGTTGTCGCCGATGATGTTCTCGGAGACGGCGCGGTAGTTGGCCTTCACGCCGGGGAGGTTGAGGAGCGTGCCATCGTTGTCCCACCACAAGTGGACGCCGCAGCGGTTGTTGACGAAACGGTTTTCGAGGATGACGTTGCGGGCGGCGTGTTCCATGTTGATGCCGCCGCGTTCGAGGCCGTAGGCCATGGCGCCGTTGCGTTCGAAGAGATTGTCGACGATCCACGACTCGGAGGAGTAGCCGCCCCAGATGCCGCAGATGGCGTTCTCGACGAAGCGGTTGTTCCAGATGATGTTGCCCTCGCTGAAGGTGAGTTCGAGGCCGTGGGCGGGGGCGTAGGAGAAGTCGTTGCGGACGAAGAGGTTTCGGTTGCAGCCGGCGTTGGCGTAGTCGATGGGGCCTTCGGGGGGTTTCTCGCCGAGGGCTTCCTTGCCGGCGAATCCGAAGAAGCCGTCGCCGCCGTGGGTGACGGAGTTTTCGACGAAGACGTTGTCGTTGCACTGTTCGAAGCAGAGGATGCCGGCGGAGTCCTGACCTCGGTTGTAGACGCCTTCGCTGTGGCCGCGGACGCAGAAGTCGAAGGCGTTGCGCGAGATCATGTTGGTGCTGCTGCGCCACATGGCGAGGCCCCAGCCGGAGAGGAACGACATGTCGTTGTCGAAGATTTTCGCGTTGTTGACGCGGTCGATGATGAGGCCGTTCTGGCCGCGACGGACTTTGGTTGTGGAGACTTGGATGCCCCGGGAGCGTTCGACGCAGATCGCCGCGCCGTGTTGGGTCACCCACTGGCGTTGGTCGTTTTCGTGTGGGAAGAGCCAGTCGGCACCGTCTTCGGCGGCGGGGGTGGACTTGAGGCGTTGGCGGTAGTTGTCGTCGAAGAGGCCGCCGGAGAGGGTGAGGCCGTCGGCGTTCTGGGCGAGGAGTGCGATCTTGAAGCCGCTGGCTCGGGGGTTTTCGATGCGGATGTTGCGGTGGCCGCGGATCGCGATACCGATACCGGCGTAGAGGTCGGGGGGAACGGTGGGGCCGGAGCCGCGGAGGGTGCTGCCTTCTTCGAAGCGGATGGTGAGGTCATCGGCGTCGATATGGATGACGCCGTCGCCGTTGGTATCGGCGATGACGGTGCCTCGGGGGATCGAGATGATGCAGGATTCGGAGATGCGGACGTCGTCGGTGGCGACGACGATGCGCGGGGGGTCTTGGGGGCTGAGGAGGAGGCAGAGGGCCGCGAGATGGCAGGTCAGCATTTGACGAGCGTATCGCGGCTGGGGATCGGCTACCTGGGGATCAGGCCTGCGTCTCGGAGACGTTCTGCTGGGTTTCGGAGCGGCTCACGCGGCGGTCGTCTTCACCGGTGCGGGGGAACTCTTTGGGGCTCTTGACGTTTCGGCCGGAGGATGCGTCGTCGACGTCGTCCTCAACGCCCTTGAGGCCCTTCTTGAACTCGATGATGCCCTTGCCGAGGCTTCGGCCGACTTCGGGGAGCCGGCGACCGAAGATGAGCAGGCCGATCGCGAGGATCACCAGCAGTTCCCACGTGTTGAGGTTGCCGATGAGAGCGAGCGACTGCAGCGCGGTGTTCATGTCACGTTCCAAGCCGGATCAGCGGCGGCCCCCATGGCCCGTCCGCGGCGACACCCCGGCTCTGGGGTCGCTGCCAAAATCAAAGGTAGGCCGAGCCTCAGAGTCAACGACAATCCGTTCGGTGTATTGCAGGGCGTGACGCGGTTTTGGACCCCGTACACTGACCGCATGCGGAACCTGAGACTGGTGGGCCTCGTGTTGGCGTTGGCGTGTGCCCTGGTGACCGGGCGCGGGTGCGGGCGGGGGCAGGCGGGGCCGGGGGTGACGGTGTTGGCGGCGTCGTCGCTGGCGGACGCGTTGCGGGAGGTTGCGGCGGCGTTCACGGCGGAGCACGCGGGCGTGGAGGTCACGCTGAGCTTTGGGGCGTCGAACCAGTTGCGGACGCAACTGGACAATGGCGTGAAGGCAGACGTGTTCTTATCCGCGGACCGCAGGCACGTGGAGGGGTCGAAGCGGGTGGTGGACGAGGCGAGCGTGCGAGCGTTCGCGGCGAACTCGCTGGCGGTGCTGGTGCCGAGCGGGAACCCGGGTGGCGTGACGGGATTTGGGGACTTGGCGAAGCCGGGGCTGCGGGTGCTCATCGCAAACAAGGCGGTGCCGCTGGGGCGGGCGACGGACGAGGTGCTCAGGCGTGCGCGGGAGTCGGCGGAGTTCGGGTCGGCGTTTATCACGGCGTTTGAGGGGAACGTGGTGTCGCTGGAGCAGTCGGCGTCGGCGCTGGCGACGAAGGTGTCGATGGGTGAGGTCGATGCGGGGATTGGGTACATGAGCGATGGGGCGTCGACGCGGCCGCTGAAGGTGATCGCGTTGCCGGAGGGGATCGGGCAGCGGACGGAGTATGTCGCGGCGGTGTGCACGGGTTCGCACGATCGGGTGAACGCGGCGCGATTCGTGGAGTTTCTGGCTTCGCCGAAGGCGGCGGAGATTCTCGCGCGGCGGGGGTTTGAGATACCGCAACCGTGAGCACGTCATGGGCGTCCAGCATGGGACGTGGACGGGCGTCGCTGATGCTCGGCGCGCCGCTGCTGGTGTTTCTGGCGTTGCCGGTGTGTGTGCTGGTCGCGCGGACGCCGTTTCACGCGGTGGTGTCGGAGTTGGCGAGCGTGGAGACGCGGAGCGCGATCGCGGTCAGCGTGGTGACGAGCGCGATCTCGCTGGCGTTGACGGTTGCGATGGGAACGCCGCTGGCGTATTGGTTGTCGCTGCCACGGGCCGCGCGTGCGCGGGGGGTTGCGGTGGCGGAAGCGCTCGTGGACCTGCCGACGGTGCTGCCGCCGGCGGTGGCGGGTGTGGCGTTGCTGTTCCTGTTGGGGCGGAGCGGCGCGGCGGGGGGGATATTGGATCGCGTGGGGCTGGGTGTGGCGTTTACGCCCGCGGCCGTGGTGCTGGCGCAGGTGTTTGTGGCCGCGCCGTATTACGTTCGATCGGCGCGTGCGGGGTTTGAGGCGGTTGCGGTGGACGTACGCGAGGCGGCGGCGTTGGACGGGGCGCGTGGGGTGACGTTCGCGTGGAGGGTGCTGGTGCCGGCGGCGGCGCCGTCGCTGGCTGCGGGCGCGGCGATGAGTTGGAGCCGCGCGATCGGGGAGTTTGGGGCGACGGTGATCTTTGCGGGGAACCTCCCGGGCTCGACGCAGACTGTGCCGCTGGCGATCTATCTCGGGCTGGAGCAGGGGACGGATCGGCCGCTGATCCTCGCGACGGTGATGATCGCGATATCGCTGGCGACGCTGGGTGGGCTGCGGCTGCTGGGGGGACGGGTGGCGCGGTGAGGAGGGCTTACTTCTTCTCGATGCGCTTGGCGGCCCAATTGCCGACGGTGGACCAGGTCTTGGGGGCCATTTCAAACTCGAGGGTGGCGTTGTAGCCGGTGTCGGAGAAGGTGTAGGTGAAGCGGAAGTTGAGGGTGCGGCCGCCTTCGGCTTCGGTGCCGGAGATGGTCAGTTTCTTGGTGGCCGCGTCGTAGGAACCGGTGCCGGAGACGCTGTAGGTGCCGAGGGTGTCGATGCCCCACATCGTGTACACGCCGCGGCGGGTGTCGAAGCCGAAGACGGACTTGCTGGAGATCTGGGGTTTGGCGTCGGGCTTGGAGGTGATGTCCAGTTCGAGGAAGCGACCGCCGAGGATGGTCTTGCCGGTGCCGGTGCTGGCCCAGTCGATGTCGAGGCCGGGCATCATGGAGAGCTTGCCGGAGATCTCGAAGTCGCCGACGAGTTGCTCGAGGACCTTGTGGGATTCTTCGGGCTTGCCAGCTTCGGCGAGGAGCGCGATGAGCTGCTCCTTGGATTCGTTGGGCGGGGGTTGAACGGCGGGCTGGGGCGCGGCGGGGTTCGCGGGGGCGTCTTGTGCCGCGGCGAAGGGGGCGAGGACAAGGACGGCGGAGGTGGCGAACATGGCGATGCGGTTCATGCGATTCTCCCGTTTCGAGATCGGAGCATGTGGACGAGCACGGGTCCACCGATGACGGCCGTAATGACGCTGAGCGGGAGTCTTCCCGTCTGAAGCGGCATAAGGCGAACAAAGGTATCCGCGCCGAGGACGAGGAGTGCGCAGGCGAGTGAGGCCCCGATCACGAGGCCGCGGTGACGGGGGCCGGAGGCGAGGCGGATGAAATGCGGACAGATGAGTCCGACGAAACCGATGGGACCGGCGAT
Organism: Phycisphaerales bacterium; assembly: GCA_044359425.1. Classification (GTDB taxonomy): domain Bacteria; phylum Planctomycetota; class Phycisphaerae; order Phycisphaerales; family UBA1924; genus JBEIUO01. The sequence goes on along the minus strand of JBIKMF010000089.1, from coordinate 2,742 downwards.
GACGACGGCGCCGGCGCTGAGGACGCCGGCGACGATGAAGAGGCTGATGCGGAGTCTTGGGAGGCTGACGCCGACGCTGATGGCTTCGTCGTCGCCCATGGCGGAGGCGTCCATGGCGGGGCCGAGGAAGGCCGCCCAGGTGACGCAGGCGAGGGTGAGCGCGGCGATGAGGGAGAGTTCGGCCCAGCCGAGTTCGTTTTCGCGGATGCCGCCCAGGAACGCGCTGGCGGCGCTGCGACCTTGCTCGGGGGGCATGAGTTGCTGGAGGAGTTGGGTGAGGGACGCGGAGAGGATGCCGACGACGACGCCGACGAGGATGACGGTGGCGGGGTCGAGGCCGCGTTTGCGGCGGCCCAGGACGTAGACGAGGGTGAGGGCGGCGAGGGCCCCGAGGACGGCGGCGGCGGTGGCCCAGGGGCCGGCCCAGGCAAACTTGGCGGCGTTGCCGCTGAGGCCGGCGAAATACGCGGCGAGTGACATGGCGAGCCCGGCCCCGCCGGCGACCCCGAGGAGGTCGGGGGAAGCGAGGGGGTTGCGCATCATGGACTGGAGGACGACTCCTGCGGCCCCGAGGGCAAGGCCGACGACGGCGGCCGCGATGGCCCGGAAGGCCCGGAATCCAAGGAGTTCGGGGTCGTCGAAGGCGAGGCCGCCGGGGCCGGAAGAGATGGCGGCGGCTCCGGCGAGGGCGAGGAGGACGAGGAGGAGGGCGATGGTGGCGTGCTGCCTGCGGGTCACTGGGGTAAGCCTACCCTCCCTCACACACCCCTGCCGACTGTCCGACGGGGGTGTTGAGGCATACCATGGACCCCCGACCGAGGATCGGTCGCGACGGAAAGCGGAGAACGTCTGTGGCTCAAAAGTCCTTCCACTGCAAGCTCGTGACCCCCACTGCCGCCCTTGTCAACGACCGGGTGACGTACGCGTCTGTACCCGCTTGGGATGGCCTGATGGGCTTCCTTCCGGGACGTGCGCCGCTGCTGGGTCGGCTGGGGACCGGGGAACTCCGGCTGGAGTTCGCCGATTCGGAGAAGACCAAGGGCGGGTCGCGGTCGTTCGTGATCAGCGGCGGGATCATCCGGATGGATGCGGACCACATGACGATCCTTGCCGAGGACGCGTTCCCGGCGGAAGAGTTGACCGTCAGCGGGTCCGAGAGCGAGCTGAAGTCTGCAAAGGACCAGCGGTCGCAGGACCTGGCGCGTGCGAAGCTCTCGATGGCCCGTCGCGGCGGCGGGATCTGATCGGAATCACGAGGGTGACGTCGGGCGCGTCGTGGTGGCGATCCAGCCACCGCCGATGACGGTGTCTGCGTGGTCGTACAGGACTACGGCCTGACCGGGCGCAACGGCCTGCTGGGGGGAATCGAACCGAACGAGGAATCGGCCACGCCTGCCCGAAGGACGATCGGGGCCGGTGTCGTCGTCGAGTAACTGGACGGTTGCGGGGGCGGGCTTGGTGTTGTAGCGGTACTTCGCCATCACGCGGAGCGACTGGCCGAACGCGGGAGGATCGACGAGCCAGTTGGCCTCGTTGGCCTCGCAGGAAACGACGTCGAGCCGATCTCGCTCCCCCACCACCACCTGGTTGGTCGCGGGGTCTTTGCCCAAGACGTAGATGGGATGACCAAGGGAAACCGAGACGCCCCGGCGCTGGCCGATGGTGAAGCGGTGTTGCCCGCCGTGTTCGCCGAGAGCGCGGCCGGATTCGTCGACGATCTGTCCCTTGCGGGCGAGGTCGGGGCGTTTGCGTTCGACGAGGCCAGCGTAGTCGTTGTCGGGGACGAAGCAGATTTCCTGCGAGTCGGGCTTATCGAAGACGGGAAGTCCGAACTGCCGCGCGAGTTCGCGAACCTCGGACTTGGGAATGCCACCGACCGGGAAGGCCATGTGGGAGAGTTGATCGCGCGGGACGCCGAAGAGGACGTAGGACTGGTCCTTGGAGTCGTCGAAGCCGCGGGCGAGGCGGGGCTGACTCTCGACGTCGATGATGCGGGCGTAGTGGCCGCTGGCGACGAGGTCGGCGCCGATCTGGCGGGCGTAGTCGTGGAGCTTTCCGAACTTGAGCCAGTCGTTGCAGCGCACGCAGGGGTTGGGCGTGCGGCCGTTGGCGTACTCGTCGACGAAGTAGTCGATGATGCGCCCGAAGTCCTTCTTGAAGTTGCAGACGTAGAGCGGAATGTCGAGGGCGGCGGCGACGGAGCGTGCATCGGCGGCGTCGTTGATGGAGCAGCAACCCTGGTGACCGATCTTCACGGCCGGGGCAGACTCGCAGGAGTCGGAGGGGAGGAGTTCGTCGAGGCGTTCACCGGGTGAGCCGAGGCGCATGAAGCAACCCACGACCTCGTGGCCGGCCTGTTTCATCAATGCCGCGGCAACGGAGGAATCGACACCGCCGCTCATGGCGACGAGGACTTTTCGCTTGCGGGGGGTCACTTCTTGTCTGCGGGTTCGGACTTGGGGGCGTCGGCGGGGGCGGAGGGGGTAGCGGGACCGAGGAGGTCTTCGATGGAGCGGGCGAGGGAGGCGTCGTCGGGCTTCACGCGGGAGCCGAAGGAGGAGACGACCTTGCCGTCCTTATCGATGAGGTACTTGGTGAAGTTCCACTTGGGGGGTTCGCCGGCGGGGAGGGGAGCGGAGGCGATGGCCTCGTAGACGGCGTGGCGGGAGGCGCCGATGACGGAGATCTTCTCGAACATCGGGAAGGTGACTTTGTACTTGGTGTGGCAGACCTTCTTGATGT
>JBIKMF010000088.1:0-12448 GCA_044359425.1 Phycisphaerales bacterium | reverse complement strand
GTCGTGATGCCCACATCGGCACGGAGCCAGAGCACGAGGTCGTGCGTCACACCCTGCCCGAACGCACCCGACGCGGAGACGGCCCACAACGCGGCAACGAACGAATCACGGATCTTCATGTGAAAGCTCCTCTGGGGCGGGGAGCTCGATCTTAGCAACCGCTATCCCACCGCTCAAAGAACAAGATCACGTCGTCGCCGTCGACGCCACCGTCGCGCGTCACGTCCGCCTCGATCAAGCCCAGATCCCAATCGGCGAAGAACGCGATCACGTCGTCGCCGTCGACGCCGCCGTCGCGGGTGTAGTCACTCAGGCACGGCTCGATAACCTCAAGATAGAACCCCGTCCCGACGCCGCTGCAGTCGTTGAACAGGCCGTAGTCCCACTGTCCCGCGTGCTCGGGGCCGACGGGATCGATGACCAGCGTCCGCGTCCCCGCGCCGCTGATCACCCCGTCGTTCACGACATCAACGCCGTCGAGCCGCCAGAACCACGAGAGCGGCCCGGTGCCCGTGCCGTTGAAGGTCCACTCGATCCGCGAGCCAACCTCCACCGGCGAGGACCAGCTTACGAACTGCGTGAAGTCCACACTCGTGCAACCGCCGCCGCCAGGATTCGACGTGAACCGCAGGTTCTGGATCGCCTGACGCCCGACCGCCGCGCCCGTCGCGCCGGTGAACCCGATGAACGCGCACCCGGAGTCGTACAGGATGCTCGAGCCGTCGATGTTCTCGAGATCCACCGGCGTCGAGATCCACTCAAGGCCGTCCACCGAGACCGTCAGGAACCCGTCCTGGTACCGGATGAGCGCCGTGTGGGGACCGCTGTCGTTGATGTCATAGCCCAACTCGGCGATGGCGATCGCCGCGGCATCGTCGGGACTGTTGGCGTTGATCCCCTGCGTGTGCACCGCGACGTGATCCTCGGGTGTCTCGAACGGCGCACCGAACGAGAACGTGTCGAACTCGACCGCCAGCGAACGGAAAACGCCCGGGCCACCGTTCGTGCCGTACCCGATCCCGCTGCCGCCCGAACCGAGCGCATCGAGCGCCTGGCTTTGGATCACGAACGCGATCCCGTCACCGGTGCCGTCCAGCACGAAGTCAAACTCGACCTCGAACCCGTCGCGGAGCCGCACGGTGTCCTGCCACCACGCGGCACCGGACTGGCCGCTTACAGGCTGCGTGAGCACGATCTCCGTGCCCTCGAAACCGGCCGACCCCTCCGTGATCCACCCCTGCGCTCCAAGGCCAGTGAAGTTGAGATTCGTGCCGCACGGCGCGGGAACCTGATCGTTGATCGACCACGACTCGATCGCCTGCTCGGCGACCGCGCCGCCGGTCGCACCCGTGAGCCCGACGTACGCGCACCCGTTGGGATCCAGGATCGACGCGCCCAGAATGTCCTCGAGGTCAACGGCGATCCCGGTGATCGAGTAGCCGTCGATGAGCAACGCGAGGTTGCTCCCGTCGTAGCGGATCTCCGCCAGGTGCGGCTGCCCGTCGTTCACATCGAACGGGATCGGGCCCCAGTTCAAGTAGTTGAAATCGCTGGAGTCGTTCGGGTCTACGCCCTCCGTGAAGATGCTCGCGTGATCCGCCTCAAGCTCGGACCCACCGCCGAAGGAGAACGTATCGATCTCGATCGCGAGCGAACGCGGGATCCCCGCGTACCCCAACCCGCTCCCCGTGCCCCCGAGCGCGCCGAGTCCGTCGGTCTGGATCACGAACGCGATGCCGTCCGAGCTGCCGTCAAGGGTGAAGACGAACTGCGAGAAGAACCCGTTGCGGATGGTGACCGGATCCACCCACCACGCCGAACCCGCCTGCCCCGACGCGCTCGGCGTCAGCACCAGGCGAGTGCCGTTGACCTGGGCACTGCCGTTGAGCGCGAGGTTCGGCTGCTCGAGGCCAAAGTCGGTGACGACAAACGGCGGCGAACACTGCCCGAACGCGGAACAGGAAGCAACGGCAAGCCCGGCAAGAGCGACGATGATGGTTGGTGTACGCATGGCGATAGGGCATGCGACGCCGGGCCACCGACGGGGCAACGGAGCGGCGGAATTTCTGCGCCCGTTCCCCAGTACCACCGCTACACCCGAGAACCCGCCGCGCGACCCCACCCCGGACGGATCACCGCGAATCGTCCATCGCCTCGTCCCACATCTTCACCCCGCGCCGATCCTTGATGAAGATCGAACCGACGACCAGCGTCAGCAGCGCGATCGCCATCGGGTAGAACAGCCCTGCGTACAGCTTCAGCGAACTCTCGGGAAACTCGCGGATCGTGTAGCTGCTGATCCACGTCGCCGCGAAGGGCACCAGGCCCCCGAACACGCCGTTGCCGATGTGGTACGGCAGGCTCATCGACGTGTACCGGATCCGCGTCGGGAACATCTCCACCAGCAGCGCGGCGATCGGCCCGTACACCATCGTCACGTACGTCACCAGGATGCAGACGAGCCCCATCGTGATGATCATCGGCCCCGTGCCCAGGTGGACCTCGTGGGCGATCACCACCTTCTCCGGACGCTCGCCCCCCGCGTGTACCACGCGGGTCGTCGTGCGCACCGCGGTCGTCCCGTCGGTGTAGCCGAGCGTGTGCCGCGTCACCGTCACCGTGTCGCCAACGCCCGCCTCGAGCGTCTTGTCCGCCTGCTCGAGCACGCGCGTGGTCGGCTCACCGATGAGGACCTCGGCGGCGGTGGCCGCGGGCGTCTTGCGGGAAAGGTCCGCCTGCGCGTAGATGCCCTTGAAGATCGGGATGTACGTCAGCACCGCCAGCAGGCACCCGAGCATGATGATCGGCTTGCGGCCGATCCGATCGCTCAGCGACCCCATCATCACGAAGAACGGTGTCGCGACCAGCAGCGCGGCACCGATGATCACCGTGCTCTGTACGAGCTCGATGTTCGCCGTCTTCTGCAGGAAGAAGAGCGCGTAGAACTGCCCCGTGTACCACACCACCCCCTGCCCAGCCGCCGCGCCGAAGAGCGCGATGAGCACGAACTTCAGGTTGTACCAGTTCCCGAACGACTCACGCACCGGGTTTTTCGCGACCTTGCCCGCGGCCTTCATCCGTTGGAAAATCGGGCTCTCCTTCATGCGCAGGCGCAGGAAGTAGGAGAAGACCACGAGGATGATGGACAGCAGGAACGGGATGCGCCACCCCCACTGATTGAACGCCTCGGCGTCCATCGACAACCGGCAGGTAAGGATGACCCCGAGTGACACAAAGAGCCCGAGCGTGGCGGTAGTCTGGATCCAACCCGTCCAGAACCCGCGTTCGCCGTCGGGGCTGTGCTCGGCGATGTAGGTCGCCGCGCCGCCGTACTCGCCGCCGAGCGCGAGGCCTTGGAGCACGCGAAGCACCAGCAGCAGCACCGGCGCGATCACGCCGACGTCCGCGTAGGTCGGCATCACACCGATGCCGAAGGTCGCACCGCCCATGATGAGCAGCGTGACCAGGAACGTGTGCTTGCGCCCGATGATGTCGCCCAGCGCACCGAAGAAGATCGCGCCGAAGGGCCGCACCGCGAACCCGACCCAGATCACCGCGAGCGTCTTGAGAAACCCGATCACGCCGTCACCGTCGGGGAAGAACTTCCCCGAGACGACCGCCGCGAGCGAGGCGAAGATGTAGAAGTCGTACCACTCGATCAGCGTCCCGGCGCTCGATGCACCAATGATCTTCCAGAGTTCCGGGCGTGGGATCGGCGCAAGGGCAGGGTTGGACATGCCGCCAGTCTAGCGGGAGGCCGCCCCGCTCGCGCACGGCCACGCGTCCCTCGGCCCGTGGATCTCGCTGCTCAGCACCCCGAGTCCCACCGCCGGAAGAACTCGATCACGTCGTCGCCGTCCACACCGCCGTCCCCGGTCACGTCGGCCCCGATGAGGCCAGCGTCCCAATCCCCAAAGAACGTGATCACATCGTCACCGTCCACACCGCCGTCGCAGTTGTAGTCCGAGGGACAGATCGTGAGCAACGCGGGCTCGCTCGTCGCGCCGCCGCACCCGTTGCTCGCCACCAGCCGCACCCGCATGCTCGGCAACTGGATCGCCGACACCTCAAGCTCCGGCGAGGTCGCCCCGCTGGCGCTGAACTGACCACCGCTCAGGAGCATGTTCGCCCCCTCGACGATCGTCACCCACCCGCCCGGCGCAGCGACATCCTCCACCTGCCACTCGAACGCCATCGGCGAGGACCCCGCCACGACAGCCGTCAGCGACGTGCCACCCGGGCAGATCGAAGCCGTCGCGGGGAGCACGTGCGCGATCGGGCAGCAGTCGCCCGTCGCGCAAAGCCCACGCACGATCACGTTGTCGTAGTTGTGGGCCGGACTGCGGAAGTCGTACAACGCCACGCGCCCGGAAGGATGCTGCGAGTTGGTGTACGACGTCACCAGCGATCCGTTGACGTACGCCGCGTACTGATCCCCGATCGCGGTCGCACGCACGAACAGATTCTGTCCGACGTTGAACGCGCTCACCTGATTGATCGCCGCGCCCGCGTTGCCGTTCACGACGTGGTGCCAGTACACCACCCCGCGTGCGAACATCAGCAGCACGCCGTTCGCGCCCGCCTCGTCGGTCCGCAGCCAGATGCCGCCGTCATCGGTAGCCCTGATGTTCAGCTCGATCTCCGTGTGCGTGAGGTCGTACGGCACCGAAGAGAACGTGAGCGGGTTGTTGCTGGGCACCGACGCCCCGTACGCGCCGTTCACCACCACCCAGTTGCCACGCTCGTTGCCCCACAGCAGCCCCGTCCGCTGCTGGCTGTTGAAGTCATCCACGAACACCGCGCTCTGGCCCTGCGCACAGGCAGCCGTCGCGGCAAGCAGCAGCATCGTTCGAATCAGCATGGCACGGCTCCCTATCCAGCAACGCCGCTCATCGCGGCCCAGTCTCCGAGAGACAGCGTAACCGACACCGGCCGAACCGACGACCCGAACCGCTCATAAATCCGCGGCATTCAGCGCCGATAACCCCGCTCAGCACCCGCCATCCCAGTTCTCGAAAAACCCGATCACGTCGTCGCCGTCGACCCCACCGTCGCCGTTGAAGTCCGCGCCGATGTCGCCCGCGTCCCACCGCTCGAAGAACCCGATCACGTCGTCGCCGTCCACGCCGCCATCCCCGTTGAAGTCCGCCGGACACAGGATCACCAGGATCACGCTCGTCGGCGTGTACTCCACACTCCAGCCCCGCGGCAGGTCGAGCGTTTGAAACACCCCCGAACGCTCCCCAGCGCGCACGATCGTCAACTCCTCACGGCTCGTCTGCACGAACCCAGGCGCCGGCCGATACGACAGCGTGCCGCCCAGCCGCGCGGTGCCGGTCACGACGAGCTGGTCAAACCGCTCGCGCGACTCCACCTCGCCCCGGAGTGTCCCCGCGAGCGAGGTACCGTCAGTCAACTGCGAGTACGCTCCTTCGATGCTCAAGAGCCCGCGCGGCCGCACCGACGAGCCGCCGCCTTCCGCGTTGTTGAACACCGCCTGCCCGCGCACGGTGCCCGAGCCCGAGAGTTCACCCCGCAACCGGATCCGCTTCCCGGTACCCGCCGAGTTCTGACAGCTCAGCACTCCACCGTTGATCGTCGTATCACCGAGAAAAGCCTCCGTCGAAGTCTTCAGGCTCACCGGGAAGTTCCCGCAGGCCAGCGACCCGTGCAGGTCAACGCCCACGCTCGCCGCCGCATCACCCAGCGAAACATCGGTCGCGGCGATCACCGCCGAGCCCGCCTCGCCGACAAGCTTGCACGTCGCGCTGTTGCCGACCGTCAGGACCGCCGCCGGCCCCAGCGTCATCTGCGTGCCCGTGATCGCGCCGCTCGTGCTGTCCACGGTGGACTCGACGCGACACGCCGTGCCAAAGCAATCGATCACGCCGAGGTTCTGGAGGGGCGCTTCAACGACACCTCCCAGGTGCAAGGTCTTGGCGGCGCTGATGCGTGCCGTGCCGCTCGAGATCACCCGACCGGTCGGCTGAATCGTCGCGTTATTGAGGAACCAAGGGATCGGCCCCTGTACGTCCAGGGTGCCGAAGATGTCGATCACGCCGATGTTGGTCACCGGCGTCCCCGGCGTTGCAATCACCAAGTCGGAGACCTCGCACGTCACCGGTGCCCCCGCAATCAACAATCGCCCCTCGATCCTCCCTGCAAGGTGGTGAGTGACCGCAGATTGGAGGCTCACCTGCGGACATCGCAAGACACCACCGCTCATCTCCAGACTCCCGCGAACCTGTATTTCATTCGCGGATTGAACCAAGCCCCCGAGCAAGATCAACTCCGAGCCTGAGCGTGGCAGCAGTAACTCGTCCGCGATCACCTCGCCGGCCGCGAACACCGTCAGCGAGCACAAGCCCGCGCTCGCGTGCTCACCAACGACGACGCGAGCGGCCGACAGCGCACCGTTGATCGTGATCGCGCCGTTCTCGCCCGCCGCGGTCCCCACCCTGCACGCCCCCGCCGCCGCCGATCCAAGGGTTCGCACGTCGAGCAACCCGCCCTGCGATACGACGATGTCATCCGCGACCGACAGCAGGCCGCCGCTGCCCACCTCGAGTTGACCCGTTCCGCCACTCGCCCCCAGCACGACGTTCCCGCTCGTCACCGAGATCACGCCGCCGTCCTCGGCCTGCAGCGTGATGCTGGCCGTATCGCCCACACGAAGCGCCGTCTGCCCGACCGGCGCCGAGGCGTCGAGTCGCGCCGAGGGTCCATCGAGTCCAATGAAGCCCGTCCCCTTGACCCAGAAGTCCGTCCCCGCGCTCGCGAGATAGTTGCCACGGACGACGAGCGTCCCTCCCTGCATTTGGGTCACGTTTCCGCGGTCGATGAAATCGTGGGTCACCAACTGGCCCACGAGGGACTGAATCCGCAGCGTCGCCGTCCCTCCTCCGTCAGGGTCGCCGATAGTCGTCGGCCCGTCGATCGTCACCTTCGCGCGTGCCGCGATCGTGAGCGACCCAGTCCCACCCACCGGCCCGGCAAATGTGTTCGCGCCGATGTCGAGCCTCGATGCGCGAACTTCGCTGAGCGTCGGAGTCACCAGATTGCCGATCAACCCGGAAACCGTCACCTCACCCGTGCTGCCCGCGCTTCTCCCGATCGCCATCGTCCCCGTGATGTCAACAAGCCCGCCGCTCGTGATCGAGAGTGTCCCGTGCCCCGAGTTTCCGACCAGCATGTCGGAGTTGGGCCCGGTGCTCGTGATCCGCCCGCGGACAACGAAGTCCCCGAAGACAGGCACCGTTCCGGCTGAGCCGGAGATCGAGACCTCGCCGACACTCCCCGCGACAAAGCCCACAATCACGTCGTCCTGCAACGAAATGTTCCCATCCCCCACGTCCAGCGTGCCAGCACCGCGAGAGCCGACGATCAGGTCGCCCGTCGTTGACGCGAGTTCGATGCCGCTGGTGGAAAGGAACGCACCGTCGAGCGTCATCGTCCCCGTGGAACCAGCGTCGCGCCCCAGAATGACCGATCCACCGACGTCGAACGCTCCCTTGCTATTCCAGGTCGCCACATCGCCCGCGACCTGACCGACCTCGACGTTGACCCCCGTCGTAAAGAAACTCGGCCCGCTCCCACCGGTCGTCACCGTCCCCGCCCGGAACGCCAGGCTGCGAACCCCACCGACGTCGAACGTCACCGCGCGACTCCCGGCCAATCCAAACACCACGTCATCGTTCGTCCCCGGCACCTGGACCGGATTCCAGTTGCTCGCCGTCGAGAAGCTCCCGCCCCCAGCCACGTTCCAACTGATGATCGCGCCCGTCGCCCCAACCGCCGTCCCGCAGACCGCCGCCAGCACCGCCGCCGTGTTCGCATACCGCATGAGTTGATCTCCCGAGTCGTGGCCCGCAGAATGGCGTGCCAACCACCCGGCGATCGACCCCGCTACCCGGGGCCACACAACTGAAGGAAAATCCGCCCCTCCCCCACTTACCGCCGACGCGACAAAGCCCGGTCCATGTCCCGCTTGGCCTCGCGCTTCGCGATCGTGTCCCGCTTGTCGTGCTTGGCCTTGCCCTTGCCGACCCCGATCAGCAGCTTCGCGTACCCGTTCTTGAAGTACAGCTTCAAGGGCACGATCGTGTACCCCTTCACCGCCATCTTCTTTGCCAGCTTCAGGATCTCGCCCTTGTGCGCCAGCAGCAGCCTCGACCGCTTCGGCCTGTGCCCCAGCGCCGCCGCCGGGCTGTACTCCCCGATCTCCACGTTCAGCAGCTCGAGCTGGCACGGCTCCGCCGTCGCCTTCACGAACCCCTCCGCCAGCGACACGTGCCCGTCACGCACCGACTTCACTTCCGAGCCGCGCAGCGCAATCCCCACCTCCAGCGTGTCCTCGATCGCGTAATCGAACTTCGCACGCCGGTTCTCGATCGTCTTCTCGTTCTCGGGCTCTTTCTTGCTCATCCGTTCGTCGCAGGCTCCGCGCGCACGCGGCTGGTCACTTCACCGATCTTCTCAACGCTCACCGTCACGGTATCCCCGTCCTTCAGGAACACCGGCGGCTGACGCGTGAACCCTACCCCGCTCGGCGTGCCCGTCAGGATCAGCGTCCCCGGCAGGAGCGTCGTCCCCCGGCTGATCTCGTGGATCAGCGTCGCCACGCTGAAAATCATGTCGCTCGTGTTCGCGTCCTGCATCGTCGCGCCGTTCACCCGGCACATCACCCGCAGCAGCTGCGGATCCCCCACCTCCGACGCCGGGATCACCCGCGGCCCGATCGGGCAGAACGTATCGAAGCTCTTCCCCCGGTTGAACTGCCCCCCCGACCCGTCCTTCTGCCACCACCGCGCCGAAACATCGTTCGCCGTCACGTACCCGAGCACGCACTCCAGCGCACGCTCCACCGGCACGTCACGCACGAACCCACCGCCCGGCGCAAGCCCCACCACCACGCCCAGCTCCGCCTCGAAGTCCACCTGATCCTGGTTCATGCACACGCGAGGAATCACGATGTCCTCGCCCGGCAGGCTCACCGCCATCGGGTTCTTCGTGAAGAGCATCGGCCGCGTCGGCGGCGCCTTGCCCTGCTCCGCCGCGTGCGCCGCGTAGTTCTGCCCCACGCCGATGACATGGCGGATCAGCACCTCGCCACCCGGAGTATCGATCGCCACGCCGAACTTCGTCCTGTACAGCTTCATCGACAACCCTTTCGCTCAGACGACATCGACCTCGCCCGGTTCAGGACACAGACCCGCCGCGTGCCCCTCGGCCAGCACCTTGCGGATCGCTCCCGCCCCCGCGACTCCCATGTCCACCGTCAGCCGCGTCACGTACATGGAAACGTAGCGGTCGATCCGCTCCAGATCCGGCATCTCGGTCTTGCTCGCCTTCGCGTTCGCCATCGCGAACGGCAGCGTGTAGTTCAGCGACTCCTGCCGGTGCTTGAGCGCGTGCTCGATCGACCGCCGCAACAGCCCGACGATCTCCGCCTGCGCCCCCTCGCCGAACCGCCCGTCAAAGTCCCGCCGGATCGCGTTCACCCCCAGCGGCAACGGCAGGTTCCGCGTCTGCTTCCACCACGACCCCAGGTCGATCACCTGCCGAAGCCCCGCGTCCTCGTACGACACCTGCGCCTCGTGGATCACGAGCCCCAGCTTCGTCCGCTTCTCCGCGACCGTCGGGATGATCTTCTCGAACGGCGTCTCCACAAACCGCGTCAGCGGCGCCATCCACGTCTTCCCGATCAGCAGATTCAGCACCAGAAACGCCGTGGTCTTCTTCCCCGGGATCGCCACCGTCACCTCCGGCCGACGCAGCGACTCCACCTCCGACAACTCGAAATCGTCCTCGTGCCGCACCACCTTCGGCCCGTACCCCTCCCCGAACGACGACCCGCAGTGCGTGATCGCGTACCGCTGCCTCACCTCCGGATACGCCCGCACGCTCAGCGCCGTGATGTCGTAGTCCCCGTAGTCGATCGCCCGCCGATTGAAGTGCTCGATATCCCCCGGAATCGGCTCGAACGTGAACCGCCCCGTGTCGATCGCCGGCTTCCCATCCGCCCCAGGCCACCGCGTCCCGTCCGGGTTGATCTTCCCCGTGATCGGCCACCACATAAAGCAGTCGTCCGGGTCCCCCGAGTGCGCAAGCGTCAGCGTGTGTCGTGTCGCGGCCATAGCCCCATTATTGCCGCTCACGGGTCCAGCGCGGCATCCGCCCTCCGAACCGCCCGGCAGAACGCCGCGATCAACTCCGAATCCTTCACCCCACGCTCCCGCTCCACCCCGCTCGAAACATCCACCGCGTACGGCCGAACCACCCGAATCGCCTCCTCCACGTTCTCCGGCGTCAGCCCCCCCGCCAAAATGATGTGCCGGGGCGACTCCGCGACAAATCCCGCCAACGCCCCCCAGTCCACCGTCGCCCCAGACCCCGGGTTCGCCCCGTCCACCAGAATCGCCGCCACTTCGTCCACCACGGCCCACTTGTCCAACGCCGCCCCAAACGTCGCCGGATCAAACGCCACCGCCTTGATCACGTCCGGCCCGCAGCTCTTGACCGTCCGCACGTCCTCGTCCCCGTGAAGCTGGTTCATCGCCAGAAACGGGCACGCCTCCTCGATGTCGCAGAACGCCTCAACGTCCGGGTCCCTGAAAACCCCCACCGCGCTCACCCACGGCGGCAGCATCGAAACCAGCCCGTCCGCCTCCTCCGGATCGATCGCCCGGGGTGACCCCTCAACAAAGACAAACCCCACCGCGTCGGCCCCTGCCTCCACCGCCGCCGCCAGGCTGTCCTGGTCCCGAATCCCGCAAATCTTGATCCGCGTCCTCGCCATGATCTCGCCTCCCCGAAAGGTCGATGGTACGGCGACCGAGTCCGAGAAGACGCCAACCCGCCACGCCCCGGTGGCCGCGTCTATAGTCCGCCTCTACGGGAGGCCGACCCCGGCGCGTGGTGGCATCGGGTGGACGGCGGACATTACAGCGAGGTTCCGACATGGTCAGTTATTCCAAGGGTCTGGAAGGCGTCGTCGCGGCAGAAACGAAGATGTCCTTCATCGACGGCGAAAAGGGAGTTCTCGAGTACGTCGGGATCCCCATCGGCGAACTCGCCTCCAACTCGACCTTCGAGGAAACCGTCTTCCTCCTCTGGAACCTCCGGCTGCCCAAGGCCGACGAGCTCAAGCAGTTCGAGGCCGACATCCGCTCCCGCTACACGCTCAACCCGAACCTCGCCAAGATGATCCGGGACTTCCCGAAGACCGCCGAGCCCATGCACGTGCTCCGCACGCTGATGTCCGCCCTCGGCCTCTTTGACCCCAAGCCCAACGCCATCGACCCCGCGTCCCTCCGCGACAAGGCCCTCACCGCCCTCGCCCAGGCCCCCGCGATGCTCGCCGCCTTCCACCACCACCGCGCCGGCACCACGATGCCCGCCCCCGACGCCACCGTTGGCCTCGCGGAGAACTTCCTCTTCCTCCTCAACGGCAAGAAGCCCACGGCCACCATGGCCAAGGCCCTCGACGTCTGCCTCATCCTCCACACCGACCACGGCCTCAACAACTCCACCTTCTCCGCCCGCTCCGTCATCTCGACCGAGAGCGACATGTACTCCGCCCTCACCGCCGCCGTCGGCAGCCTCCGCGGCCCGCTCCACGGTGGTGCCAACGAAGGCGTGATGCGGATGCTCAACCAGATCCCCACCGTCGACGCCGCCGAGAAGTTCATCCAGGACAAGCTCGTCAAGAAGGACAAGATCCCCGGCTTCGGCCACCGCATCTACAAGGCCTACGACCCGCGCGCAACCCACCTCAAGGTCCTCGCCAAGCAGCTCGCGCAGGACACCGGCAACATGGACCTCTACGAGAAGTCGACCCAGATCGAGGCCGTGATGAACCGCGAGAAGGCCGCCAAGGGCATCTACCCCAACGTCGACTTCTACTCCGCCACCACCTACCACTGCATCGGCCTCCCCCTCGACCTCTTCACCCCGATGTTCGTCCTCTCCCGCGTCGGCGGCTGGGCCGGCCACATCATCGAGCAGCTCGGCGACAACCGCCTCTTCCGCCCGGACGTCGACTACAAGGGCCCCCACGACCAGCGCTATATCCCCATGGCGCAGCGGTAACGCTCCCACTCCCGCAGCCCACAACTCACCTAACCCCCCGAGCCCCGGCATCCCCCGGGGCTCTTTTCACATCCCCAGCCGCCGCAACAACGCATCCAGGCTCGCGCGGCAGACTTCTTCGTTCCCGAGGGGCTCGTACGTGAACCGCACCTCGGTCCCGCTCTCCACCAGGTCAACGCTCATGAACATCCGCGGGTACGAGGAGTACCGCGGCGGCCGGGCGATGATCCGACCCGCGTCCTCCGTGGCGTTCGACTCCACGATCGTGTACCCGCGGTCGCGGAACATCTGCTCACCCGCCGCCACCACCGTCGGCACCCGTGCCTCGGCCGGCAGAATCGCGGAGAGCGTCCCGGCC
>JBIKMF010000422.1:0-3388 GCA_044359425.1 Phycisphaerales bacterium | reverse complement strand
CGTGCGTCAGAACATCATGGCCTTCTTGCTCACGGGAAAGAAGCCTCAGGGGTACGACGCAACGGCCGATTCGCAGCGGTTTGATCCGACGCCGCTGCTGGCGGAGCTGGCGAGCTCGGGCCGGTCCTCCGACCCCGAAGCCGTCGTGGACCTGTTCCTGCGGCTGACGCTCGGGCACGCTCCGAGTCACGCGAAGGAGGCGCTCATCTCCTTCCTCGCCTCGACCGGCAACCGCGTCGATCGCGACACCCTCACCGGATTGCTGCTGCTCATCACCTCCATGCCCGAATACCAGCTCTGCTGATCACGAACCTCGGAGTCCTCCCCGATGTCATACGACCCCACCACGTTCACCCGTCGTCAGTTCCTCGGTCGCGGCATGATGCTGGCGTCCGCGGCGGCGACGCTGCCCGCGTTCATTGATTCCACCGCGCTCGCGATGGCGCAGGCGATGGGCGGGCTTTCCAGTCTGCCGGGCGTTCCCGACGACCACATCCTGGTCATCGTGCAGCTCGGCGGCGGCAACGACGGGCTGAACACGGTGATCCCGTACGGGATGCCGCAGTACTACCGCGCGCGGCCGGCGATCGGCATCCCCGAGAAGGATGTTCTGAAGCTGAGCAGGGCCGACGGCATCGGGCTGCACCCGCAGATGACCGCGATGAAGGACATGTACGACAACGGCATGCTCTCCATCGTGCAGGGCGTGGGCTATCCGAACCCCAACCGCTCGCACTTCAAGTCGATGGACATCTGGCACACGGCCGACACCAGCGCAACCGGCGACGGCTGGCTGGGACGGTACTTCGACTCGCAGTGCTGCGGCTACGGCAAGGGTGAGAGCGGGACAGCGGAACAAACTCCCGACACCGCAGCGGGCCCTCCCGGGGTGGCGCTGGGCCGCAACGCCCCGCTGGCGATGCAGGGGCGGCAGATCAAGCCGGTGAGCTTCGAGAGCCCGGACCTCTTCAAGTGGTCGGGCAAGGACATCCACGAGTCACTCGCCTCGCCGTACGACGCGATCAACCGGCGCGGCGAAGTCGGCGGACAGGAGAAGAACTCCAACGCGTCCTTCCTCCTTCGCACCGCGCTCGACGCTCAGGTGAGCAGCGATCTCATCCGGAAAGCGGTTGCGGCGCAGTCGCTGACCACGTATCCGGGGAACGAGCTGGGCCAGCAGATGGCGATGGTGGCGAAGATGATCCGCGCCGGTCTCAAGACGCGGGTGTACTACGTGACGCTCGGCGGGTTCGACACCCACGCGGGCCAGGGCGGCGCGCAGGGCAACCACGGGCGGCTGCTGAACACGTTCGCGTCGTCCGTGAAGGCGTTCTACGAGGACCTGAAGAAGCAGGAGAACGACGCCCGCGTGCTCACGCTCGGCTTCAGCGAGTTCGGCCGGCGCGTCGCGCAGAACGCGAGCGGCGGGACCGACCACGGCACCGCGGCACCGATGTACCTGTTTGGCCCGATGGTGAACGCGGGCGTGTACGGAGAGCATCCGTCGCTGACCGACCTCGACGACGGTGACCTCAAGTACAAGATCGACTTCCGCTCGGTGTACGCGTCGATCCTCGACAGCTGGATGAAGGCACCCTCGAAGGAGATCCTTGAAGGGACGTACAAGACGCTGCCGGTGATCCGGAAGGCTTGATCGTCACTCCCCGCCGCGGGCCCGCGCGATCGTCGCCGTAGTGCTGCGGCCTTCGACAAGCGGGATCAACTCCACGCGCCCGCCGTACGCCTCCACGATCTCGTGGCCGACGACTTTGTCCTTGGTGTAATCCGCGCCCTTCACCAGCACGTCCGGCTTCACGAGCTTGATCAACTCGGTGGGGGTGTCCTCGCCGAAAAGCGCCACACACCCCACGCACTCCAAGGCCCCGAGCACTCGGGCCCGGTCCTCCTGCGTGTTGATCGGGCGGGTCGGTCCCTTCAGCCGCTTCACCGACGCGTCATCGTTCATCCCCACGACCAGGAACCCGCGATCGCCCTCCACCGCGGCGGCCTTCGCCAGCAAGCTGACATGCCCCGCGTGCAGCACGTCGAAACAGCCATTGGTGAAGATGATCTTCTTCCCGAGCTTCCGGTTCGCCGCCACTTCGAGCGCGAGTTCGTCGCGCGTGCGGAGCTTCCCCTCCGCGCCGCGGAGTTGCACCAGCAGCGAGTGATGCACCCGCTCGAGCGGGATCGGCTCCACACCGAAGATCTCGACTTCCAGGCCTGCCGCGGCGTTGGCGAACCGCACCGCATCGCGCCATGGAATCTCGTTGGCACGGGCGGCGGCGAGCCCGGCGAGGAACATGTCGCCAGCGCCGGTCACGTCGTAGACCTGGCGCGCGACGGTCGGGACCGACTCCACCGCACCGTCGCGCGTGAGCAGCAGCGCCCCGTGCTTGTCGAGCGTGAGCACCACGGCTTCGAGGTCCAGCGATTCGAGCAACTTCCTCGCGACGGCGGTGTTGTGCTCGATGGACGCTTCGCCGTGCGTCGCCATCGCGGTCGCGTGCTCGGCCTCGGTGCGGTTGGGCGTGATCGCCGTCGCGCCGCGGTACTTGGAGTAGTCCGTGAGCTTCGCCGGGTCCACGAACACAGGCTTGCCCGCGCGCTTCGCGGCGGCGATGATCCGCTGGCACGTTTCGGCCGAGCAGACGCCCTTGTTGTAATCCTCGATGCACACGACATCGCACGTCGGCAACGCAGCCTCGAACGCGCGGAGCATCGTGTCGATGGCGTCGGCTCGCAGCGGCTCGCGCGATTCGTAGTCGACACGGAACATCTTCTGCGGGTGTCGCGCCTGGGCGAGGCCGACCAGGTTCTGCTTCAGCGTCGTCGGCCGTGAAGCATCGCGCACCAGCCCCTCGCTCGCGATACCCGCGCTCTCCAGCGACGCCCGCAACAGCCCGGCCGTCGGGTCGTCCCCGGTTGCACCGAACGCCCGCACGCTGCCCCTCAGCGCGGCGAGATCCAGACACACATTCGCACTCCCCCCGGCTCGGTGCTCACTCCTCCGCACGTGGAGCACGGGAACGGGCGCGTCGGCGCTGAGCCGCTCCGCGTCGCCGTACACGTACTGATCGAGCATGAAGTCGCCAACGACCAATGCCGTGAAAGGCCGCCACTGCGAAAGGGATCGAAGGAGATCATCCATGGAGGGTGTATTGTTGCGGCCTCCCCGCCCGGGAGCGAACGCCATTTGCCAGAGACCCACATCACGCGATCTCGAGGCCCGCGGCGGCGATCACATGGGCCTTCAGCTCGGTTTCGCCACCCAGAAACCGCAGTCCGAGCCTCGGGCGAGCCACCGGGCACGGCCAGAGCTCCGGACGCACGCGGGAAAGCTTCGACCAGTCTTTCTCCGTACACACCACGGCATGAACACCGGCCG
>JBIKMF010000421.1:0-3403 GCA_044359425.1 Phycisphaerales bacterium | reverse complement strand
GGTTGTCCCGGAGTGCGCGACGCTGGTGGTCGGCGTGCCGCAGAACATCCATGTGTTCGTCACGACGCCCGACGGCACCCCGGTTGCGGCGGACGTGGGCATCGGCAACGGCAAGGGAATCCGCGCTTCGGACAAGGGGCTCGCGACGATCGAGTGGACACCGGGGAGCGAGACCGAGACGCTGGATGTGTGGGCAAAGGCGGGGAAGAGCGAGGTTCGCCGGAAGGTCTCGGTGAACTCCGTGCGTCAGGGCTTCGTGCTCCGCACGGATGCGGGCTCGTACGACGCCGGCGGGTCGATGGTGATCACCGCGATCGGCGGCGGGGTGCAGCCGGTGTTCGTCGATCTCATCAAGGACGGACAAACGATCTCAACGGTCTCGGTTGACATGCTCGACGGAAAGGGCGAGCACACTGTTGACCTGCCTGTCGAGCTCAGCGGCGCGGTGCTCGTCGAAGCGTACCGGTTTGATCCGGTCGGTCTCCCCGTTCGCACGAGCCGGACCGTGTTCGTGCGTCCGGTTCGCGATGTCACGGTCTCGGTCGCGCCGGACAAGCCCGAGCACCGGCCGGGGGATTCCGCGTCGCTCTCGTTTACGCTGACGGCGGCCGATGGAAAGCCGACGGCGGGCGCGGTGAGCCTCGCGGTGGTGGACGAAGCCGCGCTCAACGTGATGACCGAGCGTCCCGGCATGGAGCGGAGCTTCTTCTTGCTCGAGGATGAGCTGTTGAAACCGGCGGCGGTGCTCTACGGACACGACTGGCTTTCGCCGGGTGTTCGCGACGATGCCGCGAGGTCGCTCGCGGGCGCCGCGATGTCGCGGGCGAGCAGTCGCGGAATTGACCCTGGAGAGCGCATCCGCCTCGAGGGTCTCGGCGATGAGCCGCGTGACCGCGTCTGGCGGTACATGGAGGGGGGCTGGGGGCGGCTGAGCGCGGCGGAGTTTGCACCGCCGGGTGTGAAGGGCCTGCTTGCATCCAGCCATCAGGAAGCGTTCGACCGGTTCCGATCGTCTCAGTACCGGGCGGAAGCGAGGATACGGATCGCGTGGGTCTACGTGGTGATCGGGGGAATCGTTGTCGGACTGGTTTGTATCGGCATGTTCGCGGCGCGTCCTGTGCTGGCCGTGGTGGGCGCGGTCGTCGTGATCGTGTGTGTGGGCGGCTTGCTGTTGCCCTCGCTCGGCAAGGCGCGGGCGAGCAGTCGCGGTGTGGCGACGATGGCGGCTCCGGCCGAGGGTGAGGCGCGGGGGTTGCGCATGGATGATCAGCTGCTCATGTACGCGGCTGCGCCCTCGACGATGCTGGCCGCTGATGCGGCCGGTGGGGAATCACTGCAGCCGACGCGTGTGCGTGAGTGGTTCCCGGAGACGCTCGTGTGGGCTCCTGAGATCATCGCGGACGAGAACGGTCGCGCGAGCATCTCGTTCGATCTCGCGGATTCGATCACGAACTGGAAGGCGATGGGCAGCGCAGTCACCGCGGGAGGCGGGCTGGGTTCCTTCGACGCCGATCTGCGGGTGTTCCAGCCCTTCTTCGTCGATGTGAACGCACCGGTTGCGCTCGTGCAGAACGACACGATCAACCTGCCCCTGGTCGTCTACAACTACCTCGAGACGACGCAGCGCGTGAAGCTTGACGCGGAAGTGGGGGACTGGTGCGAACTGCTCAGTGAGCCCGACTTCGAGCTGGATCTCAAGCCCGGCGAGGTGCGCTCGGTCGGTCTGCGGCTGCGTGCGACGAAGGTAGGGTCGCACGCCCTGCGCATCAACGCGAGCGCGGGGGCCTTCGCGGATGCGGTGAGGCGCAGTATTGACGTGGTTCCCGACGGCGTGCCCGTCGAGCAGGTGGTCAGCGGCGTGCTCGATGACGAACTCGTCGCCGATGTCGGTCTGCCCCCGGGTGCGATCGCGGGGAGCGAACGCCTTCTCGTCCGCATCTTCCCCTCCGCGTTCAGCGAGGTGCTGGGAGGCCTCGAGGGCATCCTCGCCATGCCGCACGGGTGCTTCGAGCAGACCTCGTCCACCACGTATCCGAACGTGTTGGCCCTGGACTACATGAAGTCCACGAAGCGGGCATCGCCCGAGGTTGAGGCCAAAGCGAGGCAGTACATCCACCTTGGGTATCAGCGGCTGCTGACCTTCGAGGTCCAGGGAGGCGGGTTTGACTGGTTCGGTCGGCCCCCGGCCAACGTGGTGCTCACGGCCTACGGCCTCATGGAGTTCGAGGACATGGCCCGCGTGCACGACGTCGACGCGGCGTTGCTCGACCGCACCCGCAACTGGTTGCTCGCGAAGCGCGGCCAGAACGGCGTCTGGAGCGCCGACCGCGACATGCTCAACGACGGTCTCGCGGGCAGCGTCCGCCGCGGCGGTGATCTCGATCTCGCGACTACCGCGTACGTAGCGTGGGCGGTGTTCGGCACCGGCAAAGCCACCGACCAGGCGCCCGCGACGCTCGATTGGCTCCTCGCCCGCGAGCCCTCCACGATCGACAACCCGCACACGCTCGCCCTTGTGTGCAATGCGCTGCTGGCGATCTCGCCGAAGGATGCGCAGCCCTACCTCGCTCGGCTGGTGTCGCTCGCGAACCGCTCGGACGACGGGAAGTCGGCGAGCTGGAGTGTGGCCGCCGAGGCTCGGACGACCTTCTACGGCCGCGGCGAGTCCGCCTCCATCGAGACGACCGCGCTCGCGGTCCTCGCGCTGCTCAAGACGAAGGGCGAAGCGCCGCTCTGTCGCGCGGCGATGAGGTGGCTCGTGGGTCAGCGCGACCCGCGTGGATCCTGGCACACGACGCAGGCGACGGTGCTTGCGCTCAAGGCGCTGCTGGCCGGGGCGAGCACGGCGGCCGGCAAGGAGGGCACGCGCGAGTTCCGCGTGGCGGTCGACGGGGGTGAGCCCCGGGTGATCCGGGTGCCGGCGGACCAGAGCGATGTCGTGCAGTTTGTGGACCTGAGCACCGAGCTTCGCGCGGGGGCTGCGCGGGTGCGAGTGGAGGATCGGTCGGGGTCTGGGTGTACGGCCCAGGTCACGGTGCGGTCGTTCGTGCCCCGGCCGGATGAGCCGTCACCGGAATCGAGCCTCGGCGTGGAGGTGGCGTACGAACGCTCGCAGTTGAAGGTGGGGGATGCGATGGGCGCGACCGCGACGGTGCGGAACCGAGCGGCCGAGGCGGCACCCATGGTGATGGTGGACCTGCCCGTGCCCGCGGGGTTCACGCCGGAGCTGGATGCGTTCGACGCGATGGTCGCGAAGGGCTCGATCGCACGGTACGAGGCGACCCCGCGTTCGGTGATCGTCTACCTGACCGGGATACCGGCGGGCGGCACGGTCCGCATGCAGTACGAGCTGCGTGCGACGATGCCTGTGGACGTGACCGCACCGGGCGCGGCGGTGTGGGAG
>JBIKMF010000420.1:0-3404 GCA_044359425.1 Phycisphaerales bacterium | reverse complement strand
TGATCCGCGGGCTCGCGGACGTGATGGAGAAGCACTTCAAGCTCCAGGTGCTCGACGAGGCGCTCGAGGCAGCGGTGAAGCTGAGCAAGCGGTACATCCAGGGCCGGCAGTTGCCGGACAAGGCGGTCAGCCTGATCGACACCGCGTGCGCCCGCGTGGCGGTGAGCCTGCACGCGACCCCGGGTGACATCGACGACCTCAGCAAGCGGATCGAAGGCTTCGAGCGCGAGCTCGCGATCGTTGACAAGGAGATCCGCCTCGGCGGCGACCACACCAAGCGTCGCGAGGAGATCATCGAGACGATCGAGGGCGAGAAGAAGCGTCTGACCGCGATGCAGGACAAGTACAACAAGGAGCGCGAGATCGTGACGAAGATCCTCGAGCTCCGCACGAAGCTCGCGCCGGTCGCGAAGGAGGGCGAGAAGCCCGTCGAGGTCAGCGACGCCGACCGGGCCCAGATCAAGGACGAGCTGCGCAAGCTGAAGGCCAGCCTCGAAGAGTTCCAGGGCGAGACCCCGCTGATCACGCCGAGCGTGGATGCGCAGGCCGTGTCGGCGGTGGTTGCGGACTGGACGGGCATCCCGCTGGGCCGGATGGTGAAGGACGAACTCAAGACGGTGCTGATGCTCCCGGACACGCTCGAGAAGCGCGTGATCGGTCAGCGTCACGCGCTCGAGGCCGTGGCGGAGCGGATCCAGCTCGGTCGCGCGAAGCTCGACAACCCCGGCCGTCCCGCGGGCGTCTTCCTGCTCGTGGGTCCCTCGGGCGTGGGTAAGACCGAAACCGCGATCGCGCTGGCGGAAGCCCTCTACGGCGGTCCGCAGGGCCTGATCACGATCAACATGAGCGAGTTCCAGGAAGCCCACAAGGTTTCGCTGCTGATGGGCTCGCCCCCCGGGTACGTCGGCTACGGCAAGGGCGGCGTGATGACGGAGGCCGTGCGTCGGCGTCCGTACAGCGTGCTGCTGCTCGACGAAGTCGAGAAGGCCCACGGCGACGTGCACGAGATCTTCTTCCAGGTCTTCGACAAGGGCATGATGAAGGACAGCGAAGGCCTCGACATCGACTTCAAGAACACGATCGTTCTGCTGACGAGCAACGTCGGCACCGATCTGGTCATGAAGCTGTGCAAGGATCCCTCGCTGCGTCCCGATCCCAAGGGCCTTATCGACGCGATCCGCCCCGAGCTGCGCAAGGTCTTCCCCGACGCCCTCATCGGTCGTCTCTCCATCGTGCCGTACTACCCGATCAACGACGAGATGATGCGTTCGATCATCAAGCTCCAGCTCTCGAAGGTCGGCCAGCGCGTGCAGGACGGGCACAAGGTGCCGTTCTCGTACGACGCCTCGGTCTCCGACCTCATCGTCAGCCGCGTCACCGAGCTCGACTCGGGCGCCCGCGCGATCGACGCGATCATCACCCGCACCATGCTCCCCAAGGTCGGCAAGGAACTCCTCGAGCGCATCATCGAGGGCCGCCCCGTCAACAGAGTCCACATCGGCGTCAAGGACAGCGAGTTCGAGTACAGCTTCGAGTAAGGATCCAGGTCACACCCATGTCCGCGTTCGGCTCATCCAACACCGGTGGCATGCCCAAGGGCGTTCAGGGACCCTCGGCGGTGGGCAATGCGCTCGCCACCGCGGGCCTCCAGGGCGCGGCTCAGGGCATCGGTGGTTCGGCCTCCGGCGCTGATGTCGGCCCAATGCTCCTCGAAGTCCGGCGCACCGCCGACAGGCTCCGCAACAGCCTCGGATCCTCCGTGGAAGTCGGGCCGATGATCGCCGGCTTGGTGGAGGTGCTCCGGCACGGCCCAAACCGCGTCACGCTCGCGGCCATCGACGAGTTCCAGGCGCTCTACGGCCTTCTCGCCGTCAAGGTCGCCGAGGGCTACCTCGACGTCCGCGAGGACAAGGACAAGCAGAACCGCAGCCACAACACCGGCAAGGAAGTCGAAGAGTTCCTCGAGAACGTCGGCATGTCCGCGGGTCAGTCGTGGTGCGCCGCGTTTGTCTACACCTGCCACGCCGAGGCCGCCGCGCTGCTCGGCGGGTTCACCTCGACGCCCAAGACGGCGCTCGCCTCCGCGGTGTGGGTCAACGGCCGCACGACCTGCACGCGCTTCACCGCGGAGAAGGTCTACGCGGGCGAGGCGATCCCGAGGGCGGGCGATCTGTTCGTCTTCGAGCAGACGCTCGACACAGCGGGGCGTGCCACGAAGGCCCGCGAGGCAGCACTGAAGAAGGCGACCAACGACCGTCGCGACCGGCTCGCCGTCGCGACCAAGGACGCGCAGAAGGACCCCGCGCTGGTGGCGGGGCTGGATGCCAAGAAGAAGTGGATCGAGGAGCAGTACGCCAAGGCCGTTGCCGCGGCGGAGGCGGAGCACAAGAAGCGGACACAGGCGATGCGCGAGGGCGTTCTGCTGGGCAACAACCTGGGGAGCGAGAAGACGTTCTGGGCGGACCCGAAGGCGGGGAAGTCGGGTTCGCACACGGGGTTGGTGAAGGCCTTCGACCCAGCGACCAACCGGCTTGTCACGATCGAGGGGAACACCAGCGACGGGACCAGCGGATCGACCGACGGCGACGGCGTGTACGAGCGGACGGACAGGATGGACCGCAGGAACGGGAACAAGAAGTACCCGCAGATGTACGGATTTGTTCGCCCGAAGTTCAGGCCCGCGTGATGCGCGGCCCCGAACCTCGTGCGAGGAACGCCGGCCCGGCCGGCGAATAGACCGAGTGATTTCTGGAGCGGGAGGCGTTCGAGATGCCCGAGAACAAGGTAACCCAGGCGAACAGACTGCTGGCGATCAACACCCCTCTCGCAGAGGACTCGGTGGTGCTCCGCAGCTTCCACATGACCGAGGAACTCGGCCGGCCCTTTACCGCGGAGCTCGACCTGCGGAGCGAAGAAGCCGCGATCGATCTCTCGGAGCTGATCGGGAAGAACTGCACCATCCGCCTCGCGCGGACGGACGGCCAGACCCGGTTCGTGAACGGGTACATCTCGCGGATGGTGCAGGAGGGCAACCCCAGCGAGGGGCACCAGAACCAGTACCGCGCGACGCTGGTCCCGTGGCTCTGGTTCCTCACGCGCCGCATCGAGTGCCGCATCTTCCAGAACCTCTCCGTGCTCGATGTCATCCTGAAGGTCTTCCGCGACGCCGGCTTCTCGGATTTCCGCGTGGCGGCAACGGCAGCCAACTACAAGGCCCGCGAATACGTCGTGCAGTACCGCGAGAGCGATTTCAACTTTGTCTCGCGCCTGATGGAAGAAGTCGGCCTGTACTACTTCTTCGAACACGAGAACGGCAAGCACACGCTCGTGATCTGCGACAACATCTCCACGCTCACGGAGGTCCCGGGCTACGAGAAGGTTCCGTACGTGCAGCAGTCACGCGC
>JBIKMF010000087.1:0-12545 GCA_044359425.1 Phycisphaerales bacterium | reverse complement strand
CCCGCAGCGGTGACGCGGCTCTGGGCGCAGTGCTTGGCTTTGCGAACTTCCTGATGCAGCAGGGCGAGTTCGAAGAGGGCACCAAGGTCCTCCGCGACTCCCGCTCGCTCCAGGACCCCAAGACGCTGCAGGTCGACCGTGCCCTCGCGGAGGTCCTGTACCTCCAGAGGCAGTTCGAGGAAGCGGCGGCGGTCACCAAGAGCATCATTGACACGCTGAGCCCCGCCCCGATCGACTACCAGCAGCGGTACGCGGAGTGCTTGCTGCTGACCGGAAAGGGCAAGGAGGCGGCCGAAGTTCTCAGGAGCCTCTTCAAGCCGGGGCAGGAAGACGTGACGACGCTGCTGCTCCTGGCCGATGCGAGCAACGTCCTGAGCGACCCCGCGGGGGAGCGTGCGGCGCTCGATCAGGCGGCGTCGCGTTTCCCCAACGACTTCCGCATCTTCAAGCGGCGCGGGACGTTCTTCCTGAACCTGCGATCGGCGAGCGTGGACGAACAGCGCCAGTACTCGCGGGACGCCAAGGAGGACTTTGACATCGCCATCCGCCTCAAGGCGGATGACTGGGAGTCCTACCGCTTCCGGGCCCTTGCGCAGATCGCCATCGACCAGGACCGTGGGTACGCCAGCGCGGTGCAGGACCTTCGCGAGGCGATTCGGCTCAACCCCAACAACGACGAGCTCTTCTACGGTCTCATCGCCGATCTTCTCCGCAAGAATCCGCCCCGCGCTCAGGAGGCGATGGCGGTCGCCGAAGAGGGCGTCGCCCGTCGGCCCAACGACATGCGCACGTTGCTCGCGCTCGGCGAGCTCTTCTCGACCGAGCAGCAGTACCCCGAGGCCGTGCGTTTCCTTCGCGCCGCCTTCGAGATGGACAACAAGAACCCCGAGAGCGCGCAGCGCCTGCTGAACGCTCTGCTGCGGCAGAAGCCGCCGCTGCTCACCGACGCCGAAGCCGTTCTGCAGCGGGTGCAGTCGCAGGTTGAGCGCAACCCCGGCTTCCTGATGGCGTTCGCCAAGATCCGCATCCAGCAGAACCGCATCCCGGAGGCCGATTCGTTCGCCTTGAACGCGGTCAAGCTTCTGGACCCCAAGAACCCGCGTCAGATGCTGGATTGGTTCAGCGACATCCAAAGCGTGCAGCCGGACAAGACCAAGGTCGTGCTCTTCCTCGAGAAGATCAGCTCGATGGGCGTGACCCCCGAGGCGGATGAGTGGCTCCGGTTCCTGCGTGCGAACCTGCTCGCGTCGGAGAAGCAGAAGGAGTCCGAGGGTCTGGCCGCCCTCGCGACGCTTTCAACCGGCGCCAAGCTGCCGGTGCTCCGCCGGCTCTCGTACAGCGTGATCGGATCCAACCACTACGCCGCCGCTCGGTACGCGGAGGCCGCGAAGAACTGGGAGGACGCGGTCAAGACCTTCCCCGACGACTACGAGTCCATGAACAACCTGGCCTACACCTATCTCAAGTTCCTCGACCGGAAGACCGACGCGCTCAAGTGGGCCGAGCTCGCGGCGGCGAACATCAAGGCCTCGGCCGATGTTCAGGACACGTACGGTCTCGCGCTGGCTGCCAACGGCAGGAGCGGAGAGGCGATCGCGATCTACCGGAACGCGCTTCTTCTGGCTTCCACGGCCCAGTCCGAGGTCACGATCTGCGTCCATCTCGGGAGCGCACTGCTCGATGCAGGGAACCGGGAGGACGCGTTTACCGTCACTGAGCGGGCCGTTCGAACCGTCGAAGAATCTCCGGAGGAAGTCACGGACGACGTCAAGGCGGAGCTGGCTGCCCTCAAGGCCAAAGTTGGACTCTAACAAATACCGAAGAAGCGGGAGCAGACACAAGTAGCCCCGCGTATCGGACCGAAAACCACGAACAGAGGGCCTTGCCGACCCCATCCGGTCGGTCCCAAGGCCCTGGAAGCTAGCGAACGGAAGGCGACGTATGACCACGATCCCCATGCAGTCCGGCCCCTCGGCCGTCCCCCAACGTCCGGTGGCGAACTCCGCACCGGCTCCCACCGGGGGTTTCGGCGCGGTCGACCCGCTCAAGCTCCTGCAGAAGCACAAGTGGCTGCTGGCGGGCGCGGCGGTGGTCGGCGGCGTGGTCGGGGTTGCCGCGAACATCGTGTGGATGCGCACGTACCCGGTCTGGAAGCCGACGGTCATCTTCAACATCACGGGCAAGCCAGGGACCGACGCGACGGGTGAAGTGGTTCAGAGCCAGGAAGAAATGAACCGGTTCATGGCGACGCAGGCTCGCCGGATGATCAGCGACACGGTGCTGCAGAAGGTCGCGAAGACGCCCGAGCTCCAGAACAAGGCCCCGAAGTGGTGCGCGCCGTTCAT
Source organism: Phycisphaerales bacterium (assembly GCA_044359425.1). Taxonomy (GTDB): domain Bacteria; phylum Planctomycetota; class Phycisphaerae; order Phycisphaerales; family UBA1924; genus JBEIUO01. Next base: position 10,200 of record JBIKMF010000087.1, on the reverse strand, counting down.
GGTCAACGGGACCTTCAACAACGAGGAGGCGCTCGAGGAACTCCGCAAGGACGTGAGCGCACGGGTGCTCGCCCAGACCACGCTGATCGAGATGGGCGTCTCGTTCCGCGACAAGATCGAGGCGACCGACATCCTGAAGATCGCGAGGACCAAGTACCTTGAGGTTCTGGAAGAGGAAGGGCGGCGTGACCGCGACAACCGCACGCTGTCGCTCCGCGAGAGCATCGAGCGTGCCGACCAGAACATCCAGACCCAGTACCGCCGCCGCAAGACGATCGTCGAGACCAACAAGATCGAGTCGATCCGCTCGGCCGTCGAGGCTGCGCAGTCGGAGATCCGCAGCACGACGGACGAGCTGACGAACGTGCAGCTCGCGATCGACGCCCTCCGCAAGCAGCGTGACAACATGGAGGCTCAGTTCAACAGCGCCTCGGGGATCACCTACAGCGACGAGATGCGGGGGGAAGTCGACAAGGACCCGCTGATCCTCGACCTCAAGCAGCGCATCTCGAACATCCAGGCTGGTCAGCAGGCCATGCTCAACTCCGGGAAGACCACCGAGCACCGCACCTACCAGCGGTACGAGTCCCAGCTCCGCGCGACGCAGGACACCATCGAGCTCGAGCGTTCCAAGCTGCTCAAGCAGCGTTTCGAGTCCCAGCTCGACGGCATCCGCAGCGAGATCCAGCAGCGTGAGGCCCAGGAGGCCCGTCTCCTGGCCACCAAGCAGGAACTCACCCAGCGCAGCACCACGCTCGCGAGCCTCGACGGCGAACTCACCGACATCGAGACCACGATCAAGGCCCTCCTTGAGAGCAAGGCGCAGAACGAGCAGGACCTCTCCCGCGTCAAGATGATCGACACCCTCAACAACGCAAACCGCGTCGTCATCATGCAGGACGCCATGGTCCCCACCGACATGGCCTTCCCCAAGCTCGCCTTCATGCTGCCCTTGGGCATCCTGCTCACCACCGGCCTTGTCGGTGGCGGCGTTCTTGTCCGCGAGCTCCTCGACCAGCGCGTGAAGGGCCCCAGCGACATCGCCATCATGCCCCGCACCCGCCTCCTGGGCTGGGTCCCCGATGCCGCCGAAGACCCCAGCGGTCAGGGCGCCGTTGAAACCGCGTTCCGCGACCGCGCCCGCGGCGTCGTCGCCGAGTCCTACCGCCAGATCCGCGCTTCGCTCGCGAAGCGTCTCGAATCCTCCGGTCACCGCTCGCTCCTGGTCCTCGCCGGCATGCCCGGTTCGGGCGCGACGACCACCGTTGCCAACCTCGCCCTCGCCTTCGCCGCCGCGGAACGCAAGGTTCTCGTCGTCGACGCCAACTTCCGTCGGCCCGCGCTCAACCGCGTCTTCGGTCTGCCGGAAGGCCCGGGGCTGGGCGATGTCCTCGGCCGCACCGTCGAGTTGGAGGCCGCCGTGCAGGCCACCTCCACCCCCGGCGTCGAGGTCCTCACTGCTGGCACGAAGGAAAGCCGCGTGCTCGAACGTCTCGGCACGGGCGGCATGTCCTCGCTGCTCGCGGCCGCCAGCGCGAAGTACGACCTCGTCCTCATCGATACCGCGCCCGCGATCGTCGCCGGTGACGGTCTTGCCCTCTCCCAACGCTGCGACGCCACCTTGCTCGTCGTCCGCGCCTTCGGCGAGAAGCGAGGCCTCGTCGCCCGTATCCGCAACGAACTCAGCGAATCCCGCGGCGAGTTCCTCGGCGTTCTGGTCAACTCCGTCCGCGCCTCCGCCGGCGGCTACCTCCGGGGCAACTTCCGCGCCACGCAGGAATACCACCAGCCCTAACTCCCAAAGCACGCCCAGTGGCCACGACCGCCCCCCACTCCCACACCACACCTCACCGCACGGTGCTCATCACCGGCGGTGCTGGCTTCATTGGGTCTCACCTCGCCGACCTGCTGCTCGAACGTGGCGACGCCGTCACCGTTGTGGACAACCTCTCAACCGGCCGACGCGCCAACCTCCCCGATGCACACCCACGCCTGCGGTTCATCGAGGCCGACCTCGGCAGCGCGCTGCACGCGTTCGGTCCCGGGGAACGGTTTGACGAGGTCTACCACCTGGCCGCCGCCGTGGGCGTCAAGCTCGTGACCGCCGACCCCATCCGCTCCATCGAGACCAACATCGAGCAGACCGCCGCGCTCTTGCGGTTTGTTCATGAGCGGGGCAGCCCGCCGACGCTCCTGGCGTCCAGCTCCGAGGTTTACGGGAAGTCCTCGCACACGCCGTTCTCCGAGCAGGACGACGTGCTCTACGGCCCCACGACCGTCCCGCGCTGGTCGTACGCGTGCTCGAAGGCGGTCGACGAGTACCTCGGGCTCGCGTACCACGCGCAGCACAAACTCCCTGTCGTCGTCGCCCGGTTCTTCAACACCGTGGGCCCGCGCCAGGTCGGTGACTACGGCATGGTGCTGCCCCGCTTCGTCGAGTCCGCCCTCCGAGGCGAGCCGCTCGAGGTCTACGGCGACGGCGAGCAATCCCGCTGCTTCTGCGATGTCCGCGACGTCGCCCGCTCGCTCCCCCGGCTTCTGGCCGCCCCCGCGTGCTACGGACGCGTCTTCAACGTCGGCTCGGACCGCCCCATCTCCATCCGCGACCTCGCACACGCGGTCATCCGGGCCGTGGGTTCCGCGTCGGAGGTCCGCGCGATCCCCTATGCCCAGGCCTACGGGGCCAACTTCGAAGACCTCCGCCAGCGACGCCCGGACCTCTCCCGCGTCTCCCAAGCGATCGGCTTCGAGCCCAAGATCCCGCTCGAACAAACCATACTTGATCTCGCCGCGTGCATCCGCGGCGTACCTACCGGGGGTGCTCCGTGCTGAGTCTTCTCTCGCCCCTGCTCTCCATGGCCACGTTTCAGGATTCCGCTGTCACCAGCCGCGCCGTGACCTCGCAGATCGAAGCCCTCAAGACGGAGGTCAGCGACCTCACGGTTCGGGTGGAAGAACTGGGACGCGCCGCCGGCATGAACCTTGAGGAGCCGGTCACCAGACTCTCGATCGCGCAGGGGTACATCGGGGTTTTCGTGGTCGCGTTCCTGGTCGCCCTCGGGGCCACGCCCATCATGCGGCGGATCGCGGTCTCCAACGGCGTCATCGACCGCCCCTCGGAGGCCCGCAAGATTCACCGCCAACCGATCGCCTACCTCGGCGGCGTGGCGGTCTTCTTCGGGATGCTCGCGGGCATCATCTACTCATACCTCGCGGCACAGTTTCCGGACCTGATCGAGTTCCACAAGACCTCACCCGCGCACATGCCCGACGGCCTCACGCCGCCGGTACTCCCGCTGTCGATCCTGATCGGCATGACGATCATCATGCTCACGGGCGTCATCGACGACGTGATGGGGATCAGCCCGCGGGTCAAGCTCGGCGGTCAGCTCATCGGCGCGGCCGCGCTGGCGATCGACAACGTCGGCGTGAAGCTCGCCGCGGGCCTGCTGCTCCCGGTCGTCAAGAGCTTCGGGGTCGCGACGCAGTACATCGGAGGCCAGGAGACGATCCAGCTCCTCATCCCGATTCCGTTCACCTCGAGCGCGATCCCGATCGACGTGATCTACTGGATCGGCACGGCGATCATCGGCATCGCGGTTCTGGGCCTGTGCAACGCCTCGAACCTGATCGACGGGCTGGACGGCCTGCTCTCGGGCACAACCGCGATCGCCTCGGCGGGTCTGCTCGTGCTGTCGCTCTCCCTCGCGATCGTGGACGACGGCCCGCGCGACGCGCAGCGGATCGTCCTGTGCCTCGCGTTGCTCGGGGCCTGTCTGGGGTTCCTCCCCCACAACTTCAACCCAGCGACCATCTTCCTAGGCGACGCGGGTTCGCTCCTGATGGGCTTTACGGCCTGCGTCATCATCCTCACGCTCGGCGACACCGGGAAGACCCAGTTCGTGGTTGCGGGTCTGATCATCTACGCGGTGCCGATCATCGATACCAGCCTCGCCATCGTGCGTCGCAAGCTCGAGGGCAAGAGCATCTCCGCCGCGGACAGCAACCACCTGCACCACATGCTCAAACGTGCCTTGGGCGTCAAGGGCGCGGTCCTGACCCTGTACGGCATCGCGGCGTCCTTCGCCGTGCTGGGGGTTGGGGTCAGCCTCGTCCGGGCCCGAGTGATCTACGTCCTGGCCCTGCTGCTCGCGGCCTACATCGGGGTGATCGCCATCAAGATCGCCCGCAAAAAGGCCATCGAGGAACAGGCCGCCGCCTACGACCAGGCCGCCCTCGCCCGTGCCGGAGGCCCCCCCGCGGAGCCCGCCGGCACCCCCGCCGGTTCCGAGGGTTCGGACGGGAAACCCCCTGTTTCCAACAGCGCGGCCTGATCCATCCGCTACCATGACGGCATGGCCAGACCGATCCGTTTGATCGCCCTGATGAACCAGAAGGGCGGCGTGGGAAAGACCACCACAACCGTCAACCTCGGCGCCGCGTTCGCACGCGCCGGTCGATCGACGCTCATCGTCGACCTCGACCCGCAGGCACACGCGACCCTCGCGCTGGGCATTGATCCCGCGACCCTCACGCGGTCGGTCTACGACGTACTCCTGGACCCCGCCGCGGACATCGCGGGGATCATCCAGCAGCGCAGCGAGAACCTCGCGATCCTCCCGGCGCACACGGACCTCGCCGCCGCGGAGATCGAGATGGCCTCCGCCACGGATCGGCAGCGTCGGCTCGAGAGCGCGCTCTTCAAGCTCGGCGACACGTACGAGTTCGTGCTGTTCGACTGCCCGCCGTCGCTCGGCCTGCTGACGCTCAACGCGCTGGCCGCCGCGCGCGAGGTGATCATCCCGATGCAGGCGCACTTCCTGGCTCTGCAAGGCGTCGGCAAGCTTCTGGAGACCATCAGCCTCGTCAGCCGCGCGGTGAACCCGAGGCTGAAGGTCGGCGGGGTGGTGCTCTGCATGCACGACAACAGCTCGACCCACTCGCGCGAGGTTGTCGCGGACCTCGAGGGCTTCTTCGAGGCCTCCCGCGCCCAGGATGGTCCGTGGCGTTTCGCCCGAGTCCTCAAGCCCGCGGTACGCCGCAACATCAAGCTCGCCGAGTGCCCCTCCTTCGGCAAAACGATCTTCGAGTACGCCGCCGATGCCCCGGGCGCGGCGGACTACCAGGCCATCGCCAACGCGCTCCTCGCCGAGTGGGACGCGATGCTGGCCAAGCGCGTCTCCGCCGAGGTTGAAGCCAAGCCCAGCGGCTCCGCGCAACCCACACCCTGAGCATGCTCACCGCACCCCGCACCCAGTGGCTCCTCCGCTTCGTCTTCGGTGGGTACGCGGGCGTCCTCTTCGCACTCACGCACTGGCCCCGGCTCCGCATCGATAGCCCCATCGAGCGTCCCGACCTGTACGCCCACATCACCGCCTTCGGCCTCTGGACGGCGTTGCTCGTCGCGGCGGGCGCGTTCGGTCCGCGTCTCTCGCGGCGCAACATCGTGCGCAGCGGGCTGGTCGCGATCGTGTACGCGCCCCTCGACGAGTTCTCGCAGGCGATCCCCGGACTGGGGCGCAGCGTGGGTCTGGATGATCTTGCCGCGAACATTGCTGGCATCCTCCTCGCCTTGTCGATCTGCTTCCTCCTCCGGCGCGTGCGCGGGGTGACGGAGTGAACGCGTGAACCAGCCCAACCCCACCCACGAGCAGCAGACCGGCACGCTCGCGCGCGCGATCCGCGTGGTCTCGGGGTTGACGCTGCTCTCGCGTTTCTCGGGGCTGGCCCGCGACCTCATCACCGCCCGCCTCTTCGGCGACGGGCTTCTGGGCTCGGCGTTCCGCGCGGCGTATGCCGCGCCGAACCTGTTCCGCCGGCTGTTCGGAGAGGGCGCACTGTCGGCGGCGTTTCTGCCCGAGTACACCCGTTCGCTCAAGGACGACCGCAACGCGGCCGACGCCCTCGCCTCGCTCGTGGTCGCGATGCTCACGCTCGTCACGTCGGCCCTGGTGGTGGTCATCGAGCTCGCGCTCCTCGCGGTCATCCTGCTCGCTCCCGATGAGGAGCGTGACCTTTCGCTGAAGCTTGTGCTCGTCATGCTCCCGATGATGCCGATGGTCTGCCTCACCGCGATCCTCGGCGGGATGCTCCAGGCCCACGGCCGATTCGGCCCACCGGCCGCCGCGCCCATCCTGCTCAACCTCTTCCAGGTCGGGGCCGCCGCGGCGTGCTGGATCGCCAAGACCCCCGGCACGCTCGCGGCGTACATCGTCGGCGCGAGCGCGGTGCTGGCGAGCGTCGCGCAGATCGCGTGGTCGCTCAACGCGTTGCAAGGGCGCGTGAAGTGGTCCCGCACGTGGCAGGCGGGGAGAGAGAACGCCCGCGTCGTCCTCAAGCGGTTCGTTCCGGTGGTGATCGGCCTGGGGACGCTCCAGCTCAACACGATGCTGGACACGCTCGTCGCGATGTGGCCGACGTGGATCGGCCCCACGATGTTCGGGCGCCCCACTCCGCTCGACGAAGCCTCCAACGCGATCCTGTCGTACACGCAGACGCTCTATCAGTTCCCGCTCGGCGTCTTCGGGCTCGCCGTCGCGACGGCGGTCTTTCCGATGCTCGCACGCACGGCCTCGGATCCGGCCGCGTTCGACAGCACCATCCGGCGTGGGCTGCGGCTCTCGTTCTTCATCGGACTCCCGGCGAGCCTGGGGTTGTTCGCGGTTCGGCGTGAACTCTGCGAGGTCATCTTCGGCGGTGGCTGGGGGGGGTTCGAGACCGAGAGCATCGTGCGGTGCGCCGACACGCTGGCCGGTTTCTCGCTGGCGGTATGGGCCTACTCGCTGAATCACGTCTTCGCCCGTGCGTTCTACGCCCGGGGCGACACGACGACACCGATGCGCATCGCGATGTGCATGGTTGTCCTGAACCTCGGCCTGAATCTCTCGCTGATCTGGTCGTTCCGCGAGTCCGGTCTGGCGTGGGCCACCGCGATCAGCGCCGTGGCCCAGTGCCTGCTGCTGGGCACGCTCTGCCGCCGCAAGCTCAACGTCCGGCCGTTTGACCGCGAAACGGCCCTCGCCTTTGTCCGCATCACCGCGTGCGCGGTCGCCATGGTGGCGTTGATCGTCCTGTGCGACAAACTCCTGCCCGTTCCAGGCACGTGGCTGGCGTGGCTGCTCGTTCTGGCGGTCAAGGTCTGCGTCGGTGCCGGTGCCTACGGCGCGCTGTGCCTCGTGTTCCGCGCCCCCGAGATCAAGTGGGTCACCCAGCGTGGTCCAAAGGGCGGCGACGGCGGGATGGGCGGCATGTCGTTCGAGTGAAAGCCCGGCTGCCCGGTCCCACCATACCCTTCGCCCATGCCGCAGAGCCTCGCGGGACTTCCCATCCTCATCACCGGTGCCTCCAGTGGAATCGGCTTGGCCGCCGCGCGTGCGTGCGCCGCCGCGGGCATGCCCGTTGCGCTCACGGCCCGGCGTGAGGACCGACTCGTCGCCGAAGCCCAGAAGATCATCGACGCGGGTGGCAAGGCCATCGCCCTGCGCTGCGATGTCACGAACGCCGAGGAGTGCCAACTCGTGGTCGCCCGGGCCACCGAGGCCCTGGGCCCGCTGTACTGCGTCTTCGCGAATGCCGGCTACGGGTTCGAGTCTCCCGTCCACACCATGGACGACGCCCGCCTCCGCGATCTGCTCGAGACCAACTTCTTCGGCTCCCTGAACATCATCCGCCCCGCCCTTGGCGGCATGCTCGAACGCCGGAGGGGCCATGTCATGCTCTGCTCCAGCGGCCTTTCGAAGATCAGCCTCCCGAACTTCTCCGCATACTGCGCGAGCAAGGCCATGCAGGACCACTTCGGCCGATCGATGCGGCTGGAACTCGACGCATCGGGTGTTCACGTCTCCACGATCCACCCGGTTTCTACCGAGACCGAGTTCTCCGACGTCGTATCCACCCACGGCGGCGGGGGTCGCCGCAGCGTGCGCACCCCGAAGGGGATGCGGCAGACCGCCGACCACGTCGCCAAGTGCATCGTGAAGTGCCTGCGCTCGCCACGCGGCGAAGTCTGGCCGGCTCCGCTGGCCCGCTACGTTCTGGCGTTCGCGACCGCGTTCCCAGGCCTCGCCGACCGCCTCCTCGCCAACCGCCAGCGAAAGATCGACGCCGGGGAAGCCTAATCCATGGACATCGCCAGCATCCTGCTCCAACTCTCCCGTGCGCAGACACTCGACGAAGCCGCCACGTCATCGCTCTTCTCCCAGCTTCTCGACGGCGCGCTGACCCCGGCCCAGATCGGTGCCGTTCTCGGAATGATCGCCCTCCGCGGCCCAACGACCGACGAACTCGTCGGCGCCGCCCGCGTCATGCGGGCTCACGCGGAGATGGTCCCTCGCCCGGAGCGACCCGCCGTCATCCTCGACACCTGCGGAACGGGCGGTGCGCCCAAGACGTTCAACGTTTCCACCATCGCCGCGCTCGTTGTTGCCGCTGCAGCGCCCGGTCGCGTCGGCGTCGCCAAGCACGGCAACCGCAGCCGCACGGGTCGCGGCAGCGCCGAGATCCTCACCGCGCTGGGTGTCGCGGTTGATGCCCCGCCAGCCGTCCAGTCCCGCTGCCTCGCGGGCGCGGGCGTGTGTTTCTGCTTCGCGATCCACCACCACCCCGCGGCTCGGCACGCAGGCCCGGCCCGACGTGAACTCGGGTTCCAGACGATCTTCAACCTCCTCGGCCCGCTCACCAACCCCGCGGGTGCCGAGCATCAGCTTCTTGGCGTGTACAGGCCCGACTACGCACGCCTTGTGGCGCACGCGCTCTCTCGCCTGGGTTCCTCTCGCGCGATGGTGGTCCACAGCCAGGACGGTCTCGACGAGATCTCGATCTCCGCGCCGACCGACGTCTGGCAGCTCGAGGAAGGCCGCATCCGCGAGTGGACGCTCGACCCCCGCGATCTCGGCATCGAACGCGTTCCCATGGAAGCGCTCACGGCCCGGGACTTGCCTCACGCGACCGCGATGGCACGCTCGATTCTCGATGGTCAGTCTTCACCCGCGTCGGACATGGTCGCGCTCAACGCCGCCGCCGCCCTCGTCGTCACGGGCACGACTCCCGGTCTCGATGCTGGCCTCCAACTCGCCCGCGAGACCCTCGCGAGCGGCCGCGCCCGCGAAGTCCTCACACGCCTGGCCGAACTCTCATCGACGACGCCCTGAACGGAGCCGCTTGTGCAAACACCAGAACCCACGCAACCCACATGGTCCGCGGTCGACACCTATTGCGAGCGGCATCTCCACGCCCCGGATACCTCGCTCGATCATGCCCTTTCCGCGAGCGAAGCCGCAGGACTCCCCGCGATCGCGGTCTCCGCGTGCCAGGGCAAGTTCCTCAATCTTCTGGCCCGCATCCGGGGCGCAAAGCGCATTCTTGAGCTCGGCACCCTCGGCGGATACAGCACGATCTGGCTCGCCCGGGCGCTCCCGGCCAACGGCCAGCTCGTGACCATCGAGATCGACCCCGCCCACGCCGCCGTCGCGACTGCCAACATCGCCCGCGCGGGCCTCTCGGGGTGTGTGCAGATCCGTGTCGGCGCCGCGCTCGCCGAACTCGATCAGATGATCGCACGCGCCGAGTCTCCGTTCGATCTCGTCTTCATCGACGCCGACAAGCCGAACAACCCAAACTACGTCGAACGGTGTCTCAAGCTCACACACCCGGGCTCGGTCATCATCGTCGACAACGTCATCCGTCGGGGCGGGGTTCTCGATGAGTCCGGCACCGACGACCGCGTGATCGGAGCCCGTCGCGTGATCGAGCTCATGGGCACTCACCCGTCGCTCGATGCGACCGTCCTGCAGACGGTCGGCCTCAAGGGCTACGACGGTTTCGCGATCGCCCTCGTCCGCTGATCACCGCTTCTCGAGCGCCCACCGCACAGCCGCGATCACACTCCGCGCCCGGTGCGCTTCCTCCTCGCTCACGCCGGAGAGGTCGCGGGCGAAGATGTGCGCCCTGGGCGTACCTTCACTCACGCCGGTCGCGTCCGCGGGGGCGGGGGAGATCCACACCAGGACATCGGCCTCCGAGGCGTGCGCCCGCAGCCATTCGCCAACCACCGCACCCGCGCCCGTGGAGTCGATCGGCGATCCACCGACGGCCAGCCGCGCCTGCGCCACCAGTTCCACATCCTCCTCCGCGTCGCGCACGTCCAGCCCGGTCGAGGCCAGCAGGTCCATCGCCGATTCGTACGCCGAGTCAAACTCCACG
>JBIKMF010000086.1:0-12551 GCA_044359425.1 Phycisphaerales bacterium | reverse complement strand
GCGGTCGGTGCCTGGGCGAAACAAACTCCCGCGGTGCCGGCGAGAAGCGAAAGAGCGAGGGCGAGCGATCGAGGAATCATGGGTTCTCCTGTGGAGCGGCGATTTCTCCCCTCGCACCCTTGAGCGCTTCGGTGAGACGGTCGATGTTATCGTTCATGACGGTGAGGAATGACGCCCCCTTCCCGCGAGCGTCGAGGTCGAGCGATTCGCAGGGCGAGAAGACGGCGTGTCCAATCCCCGCCTCGTTCACAACTCCGACGACCGAGGCATCGGGTTCGGATTCGAAGAGCAACACGGCCCCGACAAAGTCCGGTGACTTCAGCAGACCCTTTGTCTCCTCGTCCACCGGCCCCTCGGGGGGCAGGTCGATGTTGTCGAGCACCCACCCGTAGCGGCGGGCGATGTAGTTGTACGCAGGATGGCTCGCAACGATCCGCACCTGCCCGGCTTTCGAGATCGCTCGAAGCCTTTCGTCGAGACGGTCAAGATCAGCGAAGAGCTGATCGGCGTTATCGCGGAAGGCCTTCTCGTGCTCGGGCCACCGGCGGCTCATGGCGAGCAGTATCGCGGCTGCCTGCATCCGGCTGTTGATCGGGTCCAGCCATGTGTGACCGTCTATGCCCTCGTGGGAGTGTTCGCCTTCGGACCCGTGGCGGTGCTTCACCGATTCAAAGGTGATGAACTCGGGGGCGAATCCCGCGGTGCTGTCGCAGGTTCTGGAGAAGGGGAGCGACGCGAGGGTAATCCATTCTTCGAAGCTCGCTCCGTTGACGACCACGAGCCCCGCCCTCTGGTAGCGTTCGAGAACCGCGGCGGACGGCTGCCAACTCGCGGGATCTTCCCCTTCAGGCAGCGGGCATTCAACCGGGACCAGGCCCCCGCTGATCCGCGCGGCGAAGTACTCCGTCGGATAGAACGTCGTGAGAACCGCGTTGATCTCGCCCCGAGGCGATCCAGACTCCGCACGGCCGCAGCATGCGATGGTGAGCAGCATCATGGCCATGATAAATGTTGCAGTAATCCGCATCGACGGCATGCTCCTTGACCCCATTCTTAGAACCCCAGAACCACCTCCGCCGCCTCTCGGGACGTCTTCACAGCAACTTCACGAGATCGGCGCCGACGGCGACCACCACTCCCCAGGCGACGAGGGTCGCGGCCCCCCCCAGACCCAGAACAATCGCGTACTCCCACAGGAAGACGCTGGCCATGAAACGTCCGGAGGCCCCGATCCGCACAAGCGTGAGGGTCTCACGCTGCCTGATCGTGGCGGCCAACCTTGCCACGATGACGAGCGCCGCGATCGTCGACGCCGCGAGAACCATGGAGATTGCGTTGACCAGCGCCTGCACACGGCCAACGTGTGTGAGCATCTCCTCGACGACCTGCAGGGGCACGACGGCCTGCATCCCCTCCGATGCGTTGATCCGGGCCTTCAGGAGCGACGTCGTCTTCTCGCTGTCGGGGGCCAGGATGGCCCCGCTCAGCGGCAGGGAGTCCTCCGAGGCGTGAAGGTGGAACCTCGCCGCGTCCTTCGGCGCCATCGACGCGTCGAGGGCCAGGGCCTCGCTCAGCACCGGGGCGGACCCACCGCTCTGCACCTTCAGAGATTCCGGAACCACCGCGGCTTCCGCGTGCGCGTGCCCGAATCCCTCGAGTACCCACGCCGTGCGCAGGTCGGTGAACAGCACGTCGTCATCTGGGGTATGGGTGCGAGTGAGGACACCCACGACCCGCAGCTGCAGTGTGGCTGTTCGCGCGATGTCGAACATCCCTGAGGGATCGGAGCCCAGGAGGTCATCCACCGAGACCCCGAGGCGACGCGCCGCCGCGGCACCGACAACGACCTCGCCGACTCGCTGCGGCAGGTGGCCGGAGCGCAGGCCGTGGTCGCGGAACTGGTGATAGTCGGGGGCGGTCGCGACAATCGGCACGCCCCGGGCGGAGTGACCGATGCGGAGGGGGATGATGGTGGCGTTGCCAGCGGAGGCGAGTGGGCGGACGTCACGCAAGGCGATGTCGTCTGCGCGGGCGTTGCGAAAGTACAGGCAAGCCATGACAAGGTCGAACCGACTTCCCCTTGCGCCAATGGTGAGTGGGGTGTCCGAGGCGCGGGATCGCACCTCGGTCGCGAAACGGGAGGAGATCGCGTTGGTTCCGAGCGGCAGGATCATGCTCAGGAAAACCATCGATGACAGCAGGACGACCCTTCCTCGGTGGTGGCGAGCGTGGGCGATCGCGAGGCCGAGGGCTCCGTTCAAAGCGCCCCTCCCGTGATCGTGGAGAACGCGGACATGTCGACCGTGCGATCAAACCTCCCAAGCTCGGAGTGGTTGTGCGAGACCATGACGAGACCTGCGCGGATCCGCCGGGCCTCCGTGCACAGGAGGTCGGTCATCCGAGCGGTGGTGGCGGGATCGAGGTTGCCGGTCGGTTCGTCGCAGAGGACAAGCGATGGCTCATGGAGGAGGGCGCGGCAGATACCGACTCGCTGCCGCTCTCCTTGCGAGAGGACGTCGGGTTTCTTCCCCATGTAGGCCCCCAGGCCCGCCCGTTCGGCGAGGGCGTTGGCGCGGGACACGTGGGCCTGAGTCGGCCGCTGTGCACCAAGGGTAAGTGGGAGGAGGATGTTCTCCGTGACCGAGAGGTACGAGAGCAGCTCAAACTCCTGGAACACCATACCGATCGCCGTGCGCCGCAGGAGCCGTCGAGGGGCGTCGGGCATCTCGTCGAGCCGGTTGCCGAGCACCTGCACACTCCCCGAGGACGGTACGTGCAGACCGGCGATCAGGTGCAGCAGCGTCGTCTTGCCGCTGCCGCTCGCACCGGTGACCGCCACGTGCTGCCCCGGTGCTACCTCGAAGCGACCGACGTGCAGTTCGACGCCAGCGGCGCTGTCCGTGTATCGAAAGCGGGCGTCGTGCACGGCGATCATCGGTCGGGCTTCCAGGTCGGACTGGGGGCCGGGGCTGGCGTGCGTGCGGCGGCGGGGGAATCGGCCTGCTCCGGGGGCATCACATGCTCTTGGTGGAGCGGCCGCACACCCACGATGCGCCATCCGGTGGGCCGCAGACCAAGGTCGTACTCCGCGGTGTACGCGTTCGTTCTCGCGTGCGAGTGCCCCCAGTGGTAGACCACACCCTCGACTTCCCAGCGGCACAGCACGACGTGCTCGGGTCGGCGATCGGAGAGCACGTTGGCCTCGATGACATTCAGCGTCTTCACGCGGCAGAGTGCTCCTCCCTCCTCCTGGAGCACGAGGCTGCGGTACGTGTCGCTAAACACCTGATCGAGCAGCGGGCCGTCGATGCTCTGCGCAAGCACGTCGTAGATCTCGTTGTCGCTCGCGTAGTCAAAGGCGCGGTAGATGTTCGCGTGAAGAGGACGGAACATCGCGAGCAGGTCCTCGTCCTTCAACTCGGGCGTGCTCGGTCCTCGGAGCAGGAGCGTTCCGGCAACCCCGCACCAACCCGCGGCCGCGATACCCGCCATCATCGCGCGGCGGCGCGCTCGCGGTGACTTCGCGTTCAGCGTGACAATGAGTAGCCACCCCGCGACCGCCGGCGCACACCACGAGACGAGCCGGACGGTCCGACCCGTGCCTCGAGGCGGATCTGGCACGACCGGGCCCTTCGGGACTTCGGGGATCGCGTGCCAGACATACTCGGGTTCGTCCCGCGTGAATGTGAGCAGGTCGAGGCGACCGGAGGCGAGCAGGACGGCCTCAACAGTCGAGAGTGGCGCTGTGTCGCGATCGTCCGCCGCGAAGTCTCGCGGGTAAGACCCCCACACAAAGGCGGCGGTGCGGGGCTTGGACTTGCAGGAGTAAACCACCTCGATGTGAAGTTGCGGAAGAAGCAGGACCGGGTTCTGTACAAAGCCGGGTCTGGTTTCCGGCTGGGGGTGGATGGGTTCGACCAGTTCGAGCATCGGCGGGACCACGACCCCATCGATGCGTACCACGTTGCCGCGGTCGTAGAGCGCGGTGAGCGGTCCGGTGCGCGGCCCGCCGAAGTACTCGCGGAGGGCATCTCGGTATGCGGCCGCCTCGGTCTCGGACACCCGGAGAGGGTCCATGCGGGGGACCTTCACGATCTGGTCCGCGAAGAGGCAGTTCATCAGAATACTGATGCGGACCGCGTCATCGTCGACTCGGATTCGGATGTCCGCGTGCGCTCCCGGCTTGGGATGCCCGGTGCACACACCGGCAACGAGCATGGCGACCGACAGAAAGGCAGCGAATCGCAGCGTCGCTCTACTCAAACGCCGCCTGCCATTCTCGCTCGGCCGCGGCCAGTGCCAGGGTCATTCCGCCACCGCCGAGCCCGGTGAAGAGATGGACGTGCCGCAGTGGCGAAGCGACAACGTAGGGAAGAGTGGGGTGCTTGGCGTAGCAGCCGGTCCATCGGTATCGTGGTTGCCAGTCGGGTAACCGGAAGACCCGTCGGAGCTCGCGTTCGAGCAGCCGATCGATCTCGGCGGAGTTGAAGAGACCGATGTCGTCGTCGTACTCATGGGAATCGCCCAGGAGTACTTCGCCGCTGTGCGTCTGCGAGGCCATCGCGTGAATGCCGAAACGGTCCAGCTCGGGCGAGTTGCTCGCCACGCGGGCGCGGAGCGCGGGGAGCGAAGGGCAGTCCTGGAAAAGGGGATAGTGCCGCAGAGAGAGGCCGCTCGCCAGGTGCGGTCCGATACGGAATCCTCCCGGCTGGGGGGCGGTCGACATCATGTGCAGGCGACACATACGCAGCCCCATGGCCCGGAGCTCGGCCGGGAAAAGCGAGTCGACATCGGTTCCCCCGCACACCATCACGCGGTCGCACGCGACGGTAGATCCATCCGCGAGCGAAACCGAGCCGGTTGCTACGCCGACCGCGACTGTTCGCCAACGCATCGCGACGTCGTACCGGGTTTCGAGCCATTTCCCCACCTGCGCGATCACCTCCGGCGGATTCACCCCGGCTTCATGCGGGCTGTAAAGTCCACCCCGCAGCGACTCGGGGTTCACCCCTGGTGCCCGAGCAAGCAGCTGTTCCGGGTCGAGCAGGCTGCACTCCACCCCGAGTAGTGCTGCTCGTTCTTCGAGCTCCCGCAGGACGGCCATTTCGTCGTCATCGTGGGCGGCGAAGGCGGCCCCGCAGGGGTTGAGCCATAGTCCGGCCTCCGCGGCGAGTTTTGACCAGAGGGACCGACCCTCGAGGGCGAGTGCCCGGCGGGAACCTGCGGGCTGTCCGATCGGCCAGATCATGCCGAAGTTGCGGACCGAAGCCCCGCTCGCTCGCGATGAACGCTCCACGATCGTTACCCGGTGACCCCGACGCGCCGCTGCCCACCCGGATGCGAGCCCGGCGATTCCAGCACCGATCACAACGACGTGCAGCGGCTTCATGCGGTGGCATCCTCTCAGCCGGATGGTAGCGATGGCTGTCGTTCCTACCCGGCATCTTGACGCAACCTTTACGCGATCTCAATCCGGGCTGGGCGCTACGTGATCATGATTGGCCCAGAACCGATCCCTTCAGGAGTACGAACGTTGAGCCCAAGCACTACACCGGACCCCCAGCGTCGAAGCGCAACGTTCTGGGCCATCTGGTCCGTTGTGGCGGCGTTCGGTACGTACTTCTGCATGTACGGCTTCCGCAAGACCTTCACAGTTGGGACGTTCGAAGGCGAGGGGTTCATGGGCACCGACTTCAAGTCCGTGCTCGTGATCTCCCAGGTGCTCGGGTACACGATTTCGAAGTTCGTCGGGATCAAGATTGTCTCGGAGCTCGAGCCAAAGTGGCGAGCGATCGCGATTCTCGTGCTCATCGGGATCGCCGAAGCTGCGCTCGTCCTGTTCGGGATCCTCCCCCGGCCGTGGAGCCTGGTTGCTCTGTTCATCAACGGCTTACCGCTCGGCATGGTGTTCGGACTGGTGCTCAGTTTCCTCGAGGGTCGGAGGCTTACGGAGGCACTCTCCGCTGGTCTGTGCGCAAGCTTCATCTTGGCGGGTGGCTTTGTGAAGTCAGTCGGCCAGTGGCTTGTGAAGGACCTGGCGGTCAGCGAGACGTGGATGCCCGCCGCCGCGGGGGCGCTCTTCACGGTGCCCCTCCTGATCGGTGTCTGGATGCTCTCGCGAATTCCCCCGCCCACGCAAACGGACCGCGAGGAACGCGCCGAGCGTGCCCCGATGAACGCGGATGAGCGGTGGTCGCTGTTTCGTCGACTTGCCCCCGGCCTCGTGATGCTGGTGATCATGTTCGTGCTGCTCACGGTGCTCCGTGGGCTCCGCGACGACTTCGCTCCCGAGCTGTGGAAAGCGCTCGGGGTAGCGGAGGTGCCCAAGGCGGACTTCACTCGCTCCGAGTTGTGGGTCGGCCTGATCTGCTTCGGGTTCGGAGCTTGCTTTGCCGTGCTCCGCGACAACCGCAAGGCCTTCTTTGGCTCGATCGCCGCGTGCATCTTCGGCTTTCTGCTCCTTGGGGGAACGCTCTTGGCCCAGAACGCGGGAGCCCTCTCGCCGATGGCCTACATGGTGCTCATCGGTCTGGGCTTGTACATCCCATACGTCGTGGTCCACACCACTGTGTTCGAGCGCCTTCTCGCCGTTACACGCGAGAAGGGAAACCTCGCGTTCCTGATGTACCTTGCTGACTCCAGCGGATACCTTGGTTACGTCGCTATCGTTCTGGGCAAGGGGGTTCTCGCCAAGAAGGCCAACTTCCTCGACCTGTTCACGCAAGCGGCCTGGATATCCATCGGTATCGCCCTTGTGTGTCTCGTCGGAAGTTGGGTGTACTTCGCCAGGCTGCAGTCGTCCCCCTCTACCGTTTCCGGCCCGGTGCGAGCTTAGTCTCGACCACAACCGTGCACATCACTGTTCGTTATCCAAAGGAATATAGATATGAAGATCGATATGTTTGTGTTCGACATGGCAGGCACGACTGTCGATGACAGCGGCAACTTTGTCGCCGAGGCCCTCTGTGCCGCGATGATCGCCGCCGGTGTCCCGACCACGCACGCCCAGATCGATCCCGTCATGGGGATGCCCAAACCGGAGGCCGTTCGCTCGCTGCTCCGCGATGCCAGGGGTGCAGAACCCACGGAGGCGGAGGTTCAACGGATCCACGCTGACTTCCAAGACCGGATGGTCGAGTTCTATCGTTCCGCACCCGGTGTCAAGGAAATCTCGGGAGCCTCCGACCTGTTCCGCACACTGAGGAGCAAAGGCGTGCGTGTCACGCTCGACACCGGCTTCGATCGCCGCATCCTTGACACGATCGTCGAACGATTGGGATGGAAGGATCTGATCGATGACAGCGCCGCCAGCGACGAGGTCTCTCGGGGCCGTCCCGATCCCGAGTTGATCCATGTCCTCATGAAGCGAGCGGGTGTCACCGATCCCAAGCGGGTCGCCAAGTTTGGCGACAGCCTCAGCGACATCGAGCAGGGGCTCGCCGCTGGTTGTGGCTTTGTCGGCGCTATTCTGACCTCTCGCACCCGCCCGATCGTTCACAAGTTTCCGACCGTGAAGCCAATGGACTCGATCGCGCAGGCTCTCGGCATCATGAAGGAAGCCGGCTGCACGCCCTTCTCGGAGTGACCACGATGACACCCGAAGCAACTTCGGACCTTGTCGGGCGCATCAGGTCGCTCAGCGAGGCGAGGGGCCCTCGCGCCTATTCCTTGGACCACCTTGTTGACCTCGTGGACCGGCTTGGCCTGACACGCGTGCTTCTTGTCATCGACCGCGGTGCAGCCGACGCAACCCGCGCAACCTCACGCATTCGTGCTCAGCTTGGCGAGAAGCTCGTCGGCGAGTTTGACGCTTTCCAGCCCAACCCAACCTCAGAACAGGCCGCCGCCGCTGCGCGAGCCGCGCTGGAGGCCCGTGCCGACGGCTTCGTCGCGTTCGGCGGCGGCTCCTGCATGGATGTTGCAAAGGTCGCATCGCTCGGGGCCTCCCACGCCGAGCGACTTGTTGAGCTATGCGAGGGCGCAGAGCCCGCGGGAGTCGAGCCGCTCCCGGTTGTCGCGGTTCCCACCACTTCGGGAACCGGGAGCGAGACAACCCACTTCTCGGCCATCTACGTGCGTGGTCGCAAGGTCTCCGTCACGCACCAGTCGATGCGCCCTCGGGCCGTCATCATGGATATCGGCCTCCACAGCGCGATGCCGCCGCGGCTAGCCGCATCGGTCGGCCTCGATGCGCTTTGTCAGGCGGTTGAGTCGACGTGGGCGGTAGGCTCGACACCAGAATCCATCGAGTACTCGCGGCTGGGAGGGGCCCTTGTGGGGGCCTCGCTGGCCGAGAGCGTGCTCACCGGCGGAGTACGCGCCCGCGAGGCCATGATGTGGGGCTCTCACGCCGCGGGTATGGCTATCGACATCAGCAAAACCACCGCGCCGCACGCCCTTTCCTACCAGTTCACCACACGCTACGGGATTCCGCACGGGATCGCGGCCGCCCTCACGCTGGGGCATATCGGCCGGGCGAACGGCGAAGTCACCGATCAGAACTGCCGCGATCCCCGAGGTTCTGAGTGGGTCCGCTCGAGAGTGGCGGACGCTGCCGTGGCGATCGGAGCAACGTCGCGATCGTTCCCGAGCGCCGTCCGGGAGTTGCTGCGAAGGCTTGGTCTTCCTGCGACACTGCAGGAGGCGGGCGTCGAGCGCGCCGCGCTGGCGGAGATGGCGGCGGAGGTTGATCC
The DNA here is from genome assembly GCA_044359425.1 of Phycisphaerales bacterium. GTDB lineage: Bacteria > Planctomycetota > Phycisphaerae > Phycisphaerales > UBA1924 > JBEIUO01. The sequence continues at coordinate 3,858 of JBIKMF010000086.1, read as the reverse complement.
CGTGCGACTCTCGAACAACCCACGGGCTTTGACCGTCGCCGAACTCGTGGCAGTGCTGGATGAGGCTTGGCCCACGTAGGACGATCCGAACGCGTTGTTTCGACCGGCCGCCCGCGAAGCGTCGAATGCTCGCCGCGCGGCGGACCTTGGATCGCGCGCAAAAAAGCCCCGGAGCAGAATGCCCCGGGGCTGGAGTGAACGGGTGGGCTGTCAGCGAATCAGCAGCCGGTGTCCCAACGGGCGAAGAACAGGATCACGTCATCGCCGTCAACGCCGCCGGAGCCGTCGACGTCGGCTTCGATGAGGCTGGCGTCCCAGTCGCTGAAGAACGCGATCACGTCGTCGCCGTCGACGCCGCCGTCGCGGTTGTAGTCGCCGATGCAGGCGGGCGTACCGACCTGGCCGGTGATGTTGATCTCGGTGATCGCCCACCAGCCGGATTCGGCATCGTTGAAGCGGAACTGAACCGTCTGAACGCCCTCGGCGTTGGCCACGGCGATGTTCACGAGTTCGTCGGCCGTCGTGGACTTGTTGCCCGTGTTCCAAGCGAGGATCGAGGTCCAGGGGCCGTTGTCGAACTTGACTTCGACGGAGGAAGCGTGTCCGGCTTCGCTACCCCAGCTGCTGCGGAAGTCCAGCTCGAGGGTGTTGGGGAGGAAGCTGGCGATGTTGTAGACGGGCGTCACGAGACGGCCGGTGCCGTTGCAGTTGCCAGCGGCGTGATCGGAGACGAACGCGGTGTCCGCACCGAAGTTCAAGCGCTCGCCGCCGAGGACACGGGCCCAGGCGGTGACGAACCAGGCGTTGAATCCCGTGAAGTCCGGGGAGGAGCAACCGGTGAGGCCGGTGTTGTCAACAGTGAGGCTGCCACCCTGCGCGGAGACGGGGGAGAAGTAGAAGCACTCGTTGACCGGGGGGTTCTCGGAGGGGGGCTGCTGAAGGTTCGGGACGTTCTCGAAGTTCTCGGAGAAGATCGAGGCGCCGTTGACGTTGAAGTTGATGTTGTCGACAGCCCACCACCAGTCGTTGCGGGCGTTGGTCAGCGAGAACTCAAAGCGCACGGACTGAGCGCCCGAGGGGATGGCGAGCGCGGAGCTGTCGATGGCGACAGCCTCGTTCTCGTTGTCGGGATGGAAGAAGGCACCGGCGGAGTCCGAGTCCCAGTGAAGGACATCGACGCCCGCCTGCTCGACGCCACCAACGGTGTAGAACGCGGTGATCTTGCCGGTCTGGTTGTTGGAGTTCAGGCCGCCGGGGCAGGAGCAGCTGTCATCGAAACCCTCGGGGCGCCAGCTGGAGTCAAGGGTGAGGCTGGCTGCGGTGATCGAGCCGGGGAGGCCGATCGAAGGGGTCGCCATGAAGGCGTTGAAGTTGCTCTGCCCGTTGCCCTGATCGTCCCATTCATCGGGATCGGCGATGGCGACGATACCGCTGGAGCGAGTGAAGAGCTCGCGGTTCTGGGCATCGACCTGCGTCGACCACCAGCTCTGGAAGGCGAACGACCAGCCGCGCCACTCGGGGCGGCCGCACTCGGTCGGGCAGGCGCCGATCGCGTTGAAGGACTCGGTCCATCCGGCGGGGACGTCGGGAGACCAGGGAGTGAAGCAGGCCGCGTAGTCGACGGTCGGACCCAGGGTCATCACAGACTGAACGGGCGAGATCGACGCGAGATTGATCTCCGCCTGACCCTCGAAGACCGCGATGTTGTCAACAGCCCACCACCAGTTGTTGCCGCCGTCGTAGTTGAACTCGAAGGACACGCTCGTCGAGCCGGGGATGATCACGAGCGGGAGAACAACGCGCTCGTTGACCGCATCGGGCTTGAAGAACTGGCTGAAGGTGTCGGACTCCCAGCGAAGGACCTGGACGACCTCGCCGGTGTTGTAGCGTGCGACGACGTTCACGGTCTGACCAGACTCCCAGCGCCAGCTGGAGTCGAAGGACAGCACGAGCAGGTCGCCGTTGCGGGCTGAGATGTCGATGCTCGGGGTGGTCATCGTCGTGTTCAGCTTGCCCGGATCGTGAGCAAGGTCGTCGAACTCGTCACCGTCCGCGACCGCGACGATCCCGGAGCTGTTGGTGAAGGCGTTGCCGTTCGGGCCGCCCGAAGCGCACTGCCAGAAGGGGCGACGCACGAAGCTCCAGCCGCGCCAATCCGGCACGCCGCCGGACGCCGGGGAGGCGACCGTGACGTTCACGCCGTTGGGGCCGGTGTGGGTGTGGGTGAACTCGCCGCAGTAGGTGATGCCGCAGCCGGTCGGGATTTCGTGCACGGGCTCCTCGAGGGTCACGCCCTCGAAGCCCTCGAAGAAGAGCTGTGTCGGGGTGCCCGAAACGTCGCCGTTCACGGCGATGTTGTCAACCGCCCACCACCAGTCGTTGGCGGCGAGGACGAGGCCGAACTCGAAGCGGACGGCGGTGGCGCCGGCGGGTGCGCCGGCGAGCGAGATGCTCACGGCTTCGTTCTGCGAGTCGGGCTTGAAGAACGAGCCCGAGGTATCGGAGTCCCAGCGGAGAATCTCGACGGGAGCGCCTTCCACGCCACCGACGGTGTAGTACGCCCGAATGATCGCCGTCTGGTTGTTGTCCAGGAGATCATCGAAGCCCTCGGGACGCCAGCTCGAGCTGAAGTCGAAGCTCACGGAGCCTTCGGTGACGCCCGCGAGGCTGATGCTCGGGGTGCCCATCCAGGCGTTGTACTTGCCGCAGAGCTGGTCGGGATTGCCGCGGTCATCCCACTCGTCCGCATCCGCCACGGCAACATTGCCGGTGCCAAGGGTGAACTGCGAGCGGGTCTGGTCGCCAGCGACCTGCACCCACCAAGCCTTGTTCACGAAAGACCAGCCTTCCCACTCGCGGACGCCCTGATCGTTTCCGCAGGTGCCGCAGGTTGCATCCGAGGGAGGACAGTTGCCGACGCGGCAGGCGTACGAAGGAACGCCGCAGCCGTCCCACGTCCAACCCGCGGGCGGATTGTGCGTGAAGCGGGGGCCGAAGTTCCCACACGCGCCGGTCACGCGGGGATCGCCCGAAAGCTGATCGAGGACGGCTGTATCAAAGCCCTCCGAGTAGAAAAGGGTCTGGGCCTGCGCACCACCCGCGACCACCATGCCCGCCGCACAGGCAAGCATGGCAGCGGCATTCATACGACGGTTCATCTGACGCATCACTCGTTCTCCAGTTAACATCCGCACTGTGGCATCTCCCCGACTCTCGGGGTTCTGGCACGCGTAAAGAGTAAGAACATGCGCATTCAGGCTGTCCTTGCGCAGTGTCAATGTCTCACTAAGGATTCTCGTCGGATCATGCAAAGGCCGGGTGCTTCACCGGTTCATTGAATCTGAACTGAAGCTTCACGCAAGATGAGTCGCGCAGGGGCGGGGTCGGTTTGACCGTCGGCTAGACTGTGCGGTCAACCGGTAGGCTCACGCTTGGCGAGCCCGTTGCGGGTGATGGACCTCACGGAGTGAAGGCATGCTCATCTCAAAGTCGGCCGGACGCGCCGCATTCACGCTCATCGAACTGCTGGTGGTGATCGCGATCATTGCGCTGCTGATCAGCATCCTGCTCCCGACGCTTTCCTCCGCACGTGCCGCCGGTCGCTCGGTCGTCTGCCTCAACAACCAGAAGCAGATCTACGCGGCGATCTTCAACTACATCAACGACGCGAAGGAATACCACCACGCGAAGCGGCTCAACTACGGCGCCCGCTTCCTCCGCATCAACGCCTCCGGCCCGTACGACTCGACCAATCTCCGCATGGTCCGCCCCTGGATCAATGATTTCACGTCCGATGGCGGTCCTTCAGATGTTGCCTACTGGGGCAACATCTATGACAAGTACCTGGACGTCGAAGTC
>JBIKMF010000085.1:0-12552 GCA_044359425.1 Phycisphaerales bacterium | reverse complement strand
TGCTCGGGGTCGAAGTAGCGGTCGAGGACGGAGTCGAGATCCAGGCTGATTGGTGTTTGAGTGGTATTCATGGGGGCAGCATACGGTGGTTGGGAGTTGGTGTCAATAGGGGTTTGGTTGGTTTTTGGGAAGAGGGCAATAGGCAGTGGGCAATGGGCAATGGGCAGAAGGCATTGGGCAGCAGGGATTAGGCGTTGGGCGATGGCGAATGGGGGTGGTTGGGGGTTTTTGGGTTTGGGGGGGTGGGCTGGTGTGGTATTTTGGGGGGCTGGGGAGAGGGGGTGGTACAAGGGGTTTGCGATGACGCGAGGCATGAGCGTGGGGTTTGGGGTTGTGGTGGCGTCGGTGGTTGGCTTGGCTGGGTCGGCTGGGTTTGGGCAGCCGATTCCGGTTTTGAGCCAGCTCGAGACTGGGCCGTACGTGAACTTCGACTCACCGCCGGTGAAGCCGCTCGCGGTGCGGGAGGATGGGGGGTTGCTGTTGGCGGTGAACACGCCGGCGAACTGGCTGGAGGTTTTTGACAGCAGCGCGATGAACGGGGAGTTGCACCTGGTTCACCGGATACCGACTGGGCTCGAGCCGGTGTCGGTGTTCTTTGAGCCGGGGACGGACAATCGGTTTGCGTGGGTGCTCAACTTCATCAGCGATGACATCACGGTGGTGGATGTGGTGCTGGGGACGGTGGTCGGGGTGATTCCGGTGGGTGATGAGCCGGTGAACGTGGTGTTTGATCCGGAGGGGGAGTTTGGGTTTGTGATCACGCAGGGGCCGGCGGGGATGACGCTGGCGGCGGATCAGGTGGATCCGCGCGGGGCGATGACGGTGGTGCGGGTTCACACGCGGACGGTGGAGGCGGCGTTGCAACTGGACTGCGGTGTGCCGCGGGCGGCGGTGTACGACCGGCCGACGCGGCGGGTGATTGTGGCGGCGATGCAGTCGGGGAACGGGACTTCGCTGGTGGGGCATCCGATTGAGTTCACGGATGCTGGTGGTCCGCAGATGCTGCTTTCGCTGCACTTTCTGAGGTCGTTTTCGCTGACGTCGGGGTTGTTTGGGGGGAGCGAGTTTGGACCGTGGCCGGATGCGGGTGCGGCGTTCGTGGCGCCTCCGCGGGTGGCGAGGATTTCGTCGGCGGGGGGTGCGGATTGGGAGGCGATGGTGGATGCGTTCACGCATCCGGACGGGTCGTTGGATGCGGGGGCGGTGGCGTTGTTTGCGGTGGAGTTTGGGTGTACGCCGGTGGAGGCGCACCGGGTGTTGGGGTTGATCCGGGATGAGCGGCTGGATCCGGTTGATCACGATCTGGTGGTTGTGAACGTGGCGGATGCGACTGCGCCGGTGGTGACGGGGGTGACGCGCGGGGTGGGGACGACGCTGGCGGCGATGGCGTTTTCACCGGTGACGGAGCGGTTGCTGGTGACGAACATGGAGGCGAGGAACGCGACGCGGCACGAGTCGTCGCTGCGAGGTCGGTTCATGCGGCACGAGGTTGTGTCGATGGCATTGCCGGACGAGGCGGGGCAGGTTGGTGAGGTTGTGCACGCGGATTTGCACGCGTCGGTGCCGAACTTTGATGACGCGAGCGTGGTGAATCCGGAGGCGCAGGCGCGGTCGCTGGCGAATCCGACGGACATTGTGGCGGATCCGGTGAAGCCGGTGGCGTATGTGGCGGCGCTCGGGACGGATCGGGTTGCGACGGTGGATGCGGCGAGCGGGGCGGTGCTGGCGTTGACTGATGTGGGGCGTGGGCCGCGGGGGTTGGCGGTGGATGGGGCGGGGCAACGGCTGTATTCGTTGAACAGGACGGATCAGACGGTGACGGTGCTGGATGTGTCGGAGGTGGCGCCGGTGGTGCTGGGGACGCGGCGATTGTGGACGCCGGAGCCGCGGGAGGTGGCGGAGGGGCGTGACTTTGTGTTTACGGCGCGGCTGTCGAACAACTTCAGTTCGTCGTGCGCGATGTGTCATCTGGATGGTGGGATAGATGGGCTGGCGTGGGACTTGGGGAATCCGCACGGGACGGAGATGCTGCCGGTGCCGCTGGGGCCGGCGGCGTTTACGAATCATCCGTTGAAGGGGCCGATGGTGACGCAGTCGCTGCGGGGGCTGCGGGGGCACGAGCCGTTTCACTGGCGTGGGGATCGGCATTCGCTGGAGGACTTTGCGCCGACATTTGACGAGCTGCTTGGGGGCGAGACGCTGGGGGCGGGCGCGACGGCGAAGATGAAGGAGTACGTGATGTCGCTGGTGTATCCGCCGAATCCGTTTTACGAGCGGGACAACAAGCCGATCACGCCGCGGATTACGCAGGGGTTTGCGGTGTTTCAGCAGGCGTGCGTGGGGTGTCACGACATGGAGCACGACGGGGCGAGTCGGCCGATCGGGGGGACGCTTGATGTGGGGACGGACATTTCGTTTCTTGCGTCGCAGGTGATGGAGTTCACGCAACTGCGTGGGGTGCACAAGAAGTTTTACCAGGAGCGGTACAGCGGGTTTGGGTTGCTGCATGATGGCCGGCAGGGGATGGGCGCGTTGGATGATCCGCTGGCGGAGATGATGATGGGGGCGTTCTTCGGGGCGATTGCGTTGGATGGGTGTCCGGGCAATCATCCGGAGGCGGATGCGGTGAACACGTCGTTCTTTCTGCGGGCGTTTCCGACGAACGTGATGCCGGTGGTTGGGTGGCAGGTGCCGGTGCCGCCGGGAGTTGGCGGGGTTGAGTTGGCGGCGCTGAACTCGGCGGTGGTGCGGATGGCGTTGGAGCACGTGGGTGTGCCGTCGCGGTGCGATGTTGTGGCGCGGGGGCGGTTGGGTGGGCAAGAGCGCGGGTTTGTGATGCTGACGCCTGCGCCGGGCGTGATGGATCCGACGACGATTGTGTTCGCGGATGATGCTGGGGGGACGGTGACGTTGCAAGGGTTGATTGCTGGTGTGCAGGGCGAGGATGGGCTTTCGTTTCTGGCGGTTCCGCCGGGGAGCGGGCACCGGATCGGGATCGACATGGACAACGATGGGTGCCTGAATCAACTGGATCCGTTCCCGGAGTTGACGGCGGATTGGACGGGTGATCAGGCGGTGGATGGGGACGACGTGATCGCGTTCTTTGCGGACTGGGACGGCGGGGATGGCGACTTCAATCGGGATGGGGCGACGGACGGCGATGACGTGATTGCGTTCTTCGCGGTGTGGGATCTTGGGTGCTGAGCGAGGAGGCGGTTTGATGTCACGAGATATGGTGGCGGCGATCGGCGCGGAGTTTGGGCGGTATCGCGGGCTGGCGGAGGGGGCGGCGGCGCAGCTTACGTTGGTGCAGTTGCGGGAGCGGCTGCATCCGGAGGTGAACTCGATCGCGGTGGTGATGAAGCACGTGGCGGGGAACTTGAGGTCGAGGTGGACGGAGCCGTTTACGACGGATGGGGAAAAGGCGTGGCGGGATCGGGACACGGAGTTCGTGGACACGTTTGGGAGTCGGGAGGAGTTGGAGGCGTGGTGGGCGGCGGGATGGGGGGCGTTGGAGGGGGTGCTGCAGGGTGTGACGGACGCTGATTTGGGGCGGGAGCTGCGGATACGCGGGGAGGCGCACACGCTGGCGCGGGCCTTGGCGCGATCGGTGGCGCACACGGCGTATCACTGCGGGCAGATTGTGCAGACGGCGCGTGCGGTGGCGGGGCGGGACGGGGCGGAGTGGAAGACGCTGACGGTGGCGCGTGGGGGGTCGGCGGCGCACAATCGAGGGATGGGGTTTGAAGCGGGGGCGGGGCCGAAGGGCGGAGATGGGCGAAACGGCGGGGTTTGAGGGCTCTACCATTGCGGCCCGCCGAGCGGGGCGCAGGGAGCACTCATGAGCAACAACTCGACGGACACACAGAAGATCATCTACTCGATGCTGGGCGTGACCAAGAAGGTCGGCCAGAAGACGATCCTGAAGGACATTTACCTCTCGTATTTTTACGGGGCGAAGATCGGCGTGCTGGGGCTGAACGGCTCGGGCAAGTCGACGCTGCTCAAGATTCTGGGGGGCGTGGACAAGCAGTTTGAGGGGAAGATCGAGATGGCGCCGGGGTATCGGGTGGGGTACCTGGAGCAGGAGCCGCTGAAGAACGAGACGCGCACGGTGGAGGAGGTTGTGCGGGAGGGCGCGTCGGAGGTGACGAAGCTGCTGGAGGAGTACGACCACCTGAACGAGAAGCTGTGCGATCCGGAGCTCTCGCCGGAGGAGATGGAGAAGCTGCTGAATCGGTCGGGGGATCTGCAGGAGAAGCTGGAGGCGATGCACGCGTGGTCGCTGGACAGCCAGATTGAGATGGCGATGGAGGCGCTTCGGTGTCCGCCGAAAGAGGTGGCGTGCGATCAGATTTCGGGTGGTGAGCGGCGTCGTGTGGCGCTGTGCAGGTTGTTGCTGTCGAACCCTGATGTGCTGCTGCTGGACGAGCCGACGAACCACTTGGACGCGGAGAGCGTGGCGTGGCTGGAGTCGCACCTGCAGCAGTATCCGGGAACGGTGATCGCGGTGACGCACGATCGGTACTTCCTGGACAACGTCGCGGGATGGATCCTGGAGCTTGATCGGGGCCAGGGGATTCCGTACAAGGGGAACTACACCGGGTGGCTGGAGCAGAAGCAGACGCGGCTGCGGGTGGAGGAGAAGCAGGAGTCGCAGCGCCAGTCGGCGCTGGCACGCGAGCTCGAGTGGGTGCGGCAGAATCCGAAGGGGCGGCAGGCGAAGTCGAAGGCGAGGCTTGCGGCGTACGAGCGGATGCTGGCGGAGGATCAGGAGAAGCGGGCCCGCGAGATCGAGATCTACATCCCGCCGGGTCAGCGGCTGGGGACGCTGGTGATCGAGGCGAAGGGCGTGAGCAAGTCGATGGGGGACAACCTCCTGCTGGACGACGTGAGCTTCTCGATTCCACCGAACGCGATCGTCGGGGTGATCGGGCCGAACGGCGCGGGCAAGACGACGCTCTTCAAGATGATCAACGGGCTGGAGAAGCCCGATGCGGGGACGTTCAAGGTCGGCGAGACGGTGCAGATCGCGTACGTCGAGCAGACGCGGGATTCGTTGCCGGCGGGGAAGAACGTGTGGGAAGCGGTTTCGGATGGGAACGAGGAGATCAAGCTGGGCAAGGTGAAGGTGAACAGCCGTTCGTACCTGTCGCGGTTTGGGTTCACGGGTGTTGAGCAGCAGAAGCATGTGGACGTGTTGTCGGGCGGCGAGCGGAACCGCGTGCATCTCGCGCGGCTGCTGAAGTCGCACGCGAACGTGATCCTGCTGGACGAACCGACGAACGATCTGGATGTGAACGTGATGCGGGCGCTGGAGGAAGGGCTGGAGAACTTCGCGGGCACGGCGGTGATCATCAGCCACGATCGGTGGTTTTTGGATCGGCTGGCGACGCACATCCTCGCGTTTGAGGGGGACTCGAAGCTGTGGTTCCACAATGGGAACTGGTCGAGCTACGAGGAGGATCGCAGGAGGCGGATGGGCGCGGACGCGGATCAGCCGCACCGCGTGAAGTACCGGAAAGTGACGCGGTAACGAGACTGGGGTGAACGATGCCGATTCGGAATATCGCTACGCCGGAAGAGTTTGAGGCGGTGTGCGGGGATGCGCTGCGCCGCGATGTGGCTGTCAATCAGATGCCGCTGGGGATCGCGGAGGCGGCGCGGGTGGATCCCGCGCGGTTTGCGAACGGCATCCGGATGATGGCCGTGCTCGATGCCGGTGGTGCGTGTGTGGGCGCGGTGGTGCAGACGCCGCCGTATGGGGTATTGATTTCGGGGGCGGATGAGGATGTGGCGTGCGAACTTGCGGACGCGGTTGCGCGCGAGTGGCGGGATGTGAAGCAGGTGTACGGCACGACGCGGGCGGCGTACGCGTTTGCGCGGCGGTTCAAGGGGCCTGAGCCGGAGGTGATCGAGAACGCGGGGTTGTACGTGTTGACGGAGGTTGCGCCGTGTGCGGCGTGCGAGGGGCGTGCGCGGATCGCGGTGATGGCGGATGCGGAGTTGCTGCAGCGGTGGATGGAGGAGTTCAACGCGGAAGCGATGCCTCGTGATCCCGCACTGCCCCCGGGGTGGGGCGAGCGGCTGGCGGGGAGTGGGCGGTGCTGGGTGTGGGAGCGAGAAGGCGCGGGCGAGGTGGTTTGTTTCGCAAACAACGGGAGGCGGATCGCGGGGTATTGGTCGGTGGGGCCGGTGTACACGCCGCGGGCGAATCGCGGGCGTGGGTATGCGACGTCGCTGGTGACGCACTTGAGCGCGTATTCGCTCGCGAATGGGGCGAGCGCGTGCACGTTGTTCACGGATCTGGCGAATCCGACGTCGAATGCGATTTACGAGCGGATCGGGTATCGGCGTGTGGGGAGCTTTGCGCGGCTCGGGATTGCGTGAGTGGTTACTCGGAGAAGGACCATTCGCCGGGGCCGACGACGTGCGAGGTGCCGGAGGGGAGGCGGATGACGGCGCGGGTGCCGGGGGGGACGGAGAAGCGGAACTCGGTGCGGTCGGGGTGCTTCTGGTAGCTGCTGCGGATGGTGCCTCGGATGGAGTCGTAGGAGGCGGCGGCGTGGTCGAGGTTGGGGATGGGGCGGGGCGCGAGTTGGATGGTGGCGTACCCGGGGTCGAGCGGGGAGATACCGGCGACGAAGCGGTAGAGGGCATCGCCGACGGAGCCGAAGGCGTAGTGGTTGAAGGAGTTCATGCCGACGTCTTGGAAGCCGCGGTCGGGGGTCCAGCCGTCCCAGCGTTCCCACATGGTGGTTGCGCCGAGTTTGACCTGGTAGAGCCAACCGGGGTATTCCTCGTTGAGGAGGAGAGAGCCGGCGAGCGCGTCGAGGCGGGCGCTAAAGAGGGCGGGGAGTAGGCGAGGGGTGCCGATGAAGCCGGTGGCGAGTTTGCCGCCCTTGGCGGCGATCGCGTTTGCGAAGTGGGGCGCGGCGAGGGCGAGTTGGGGGTCGGTGAGGAGGCCGGGCATGGTGAAGACGAGCGCGTAGCCGGTTTGGCCGCTGTCGCGGAGAGAGCCGTCTGCGGCGACGAATCTGCGGCGGAAGGCCTCGACGGTTTGAGCGCGAGATGCTTCGTAGCGCTGCGCGTCTGTTTCCTTGCCGATGACGCGGCCCATTTCGGCCATCATGCGGAGGAGTTCGGCGCGGAACGCGGTGTCGATGAGGTCTTGGGAGGTGGGGTCGCCGAGGTTGAGCCAATCGCCGAAGCCCCCCACTTTCGCGATGCCGTCGGTGGTCTTGGTGTCGAGCCAGGCGATGTAGCGGGCGAAGGCGTCGTAGTTGTCGGAGATGACGCGGGTGTCGCCGTAGGTCCAGAAGAGCGAGTGGGCGCAAACGATGGCGGCGTCGCCCCAGGCGGTGGAGCCGCCGCCGGGATCGACCTTGGGAGCGACGTGGGCGAAGCGGCCGTCGTCGAACTGGGAGTCTTGCGCGAGCGTGGTGAGCCAGCGGGACATGAACGAGGCGATGTCGAAGTTGAATGCGGCGGCGTTGATGAAGAACTGGGCGTCGCCGGTCCAGCCGAGGCGTTCGTCGCGTTGGGGGCAGTCGGTGGGGACTTCGAGGTAGTTGCCCTTCTGGCCCCAGACGATGTTGTGGACGAGTTGGTTGAGGAGGGAGTTGGAGGAGGTGAAGGTGCCGGTTGGCTGCATGCGGGTGTGGGCGACGATACCGATGACGTTTGCGGGTTCGGGGGGAGCGTCGGTGCCGGTGATTTCGACGTAGCGGAAGCCGTGGAAGGTGAAGATGGGTTCGAGGGTTTGAAGGCCTGACGCGAGGGTGTAGAAGTCGGTGGCGGTTGCGCCGCGGAGGTTGCTGGTGTAGAGGGTGCCGTCGGGGTTGAGCATTTCGGCGTGCCGAACGGTGAGGCGTTGGCCTTCGCGGCCATTGATGTCGCGGAGCTGGACCCAGCCGACGATGTTCTGGCCGAGGTCGTAGACGTATCGCCCGGGGCGGGGTTCGGAGCGGGCGATCGCGGGGATGCGTTCGTGGGTGGTGACTGGTTCGCCGGGTTGGGGCTGGACGTTGATGGAGTCTTCGCTGATGCCGGCGGGTTGGGGCTCGCCCCACGTGGCGCGTTTGATGGCGGAGACGGGAGCGGCGAGGTCGGCGAGGGAGATGGAGTCGCCTTCGCGGACGATGATGCGGCGGTCGCCTTCGAGGTCGAGGGTGAGCCGCTTGACGACGCCGTAGGCGGGATCGCCGAGGGAAAGGGGTGCGGGGCGGATGGAGCCGAGCGTGGAGAGGATTGCGCGGACGCGCTCGGTGACGTCGGAGGTTCGGGCGGGGACGGCGCTGGGCAAGCCGACGGCGACGGGGAGGCCGGGGGTCGGGTTTCCGGAGAGCGCGGAGGATGCGTCGCGTGCTGCAGCGGCGGCGTCGAAGTGGCAGCCGAGGTAGAGGTCGGCGTAGGTGTAGGGGGTGAAGCGGCCGGACCAGGATTCGTCGGTGGGGATGATCTGGGTGGAACCGTCGGCGTATTCGATTTCGAGTTGAGCGAGGAGTCGCGCGGGGCCGCCGTAGAAGTGGCGGCGGCCGGTGTAGCCGAGGAGGCCGGCGAACCAGCCGTCGCCGAGGTCGAAGGAGATGACGTTGGCGCCGGGGATGATGAGGCGGGTGACGTCGTAGGTCTGGTGGTAGACGCGTTTGGTGTACTCGGTCCAGCCGGGGGCGAAGGCGTCGTGGGAGGGTGCGAAGCCGTTGATGGAGGGCGAGTAGAGGCCGAGCGCGGTGGAGTAGAGGGTTGCGCGGCGGACTGGGCGTGCGGGGTAGGTGGTGAAGGTCTTGTTGAGGTTGACGACGGGGGACATGAAGTGTTCGGTGTTGCGTGCGCCGCCCCAGGGTTGCGAGCCGGAGAGTTCTGGGGGCTGGCCCGCGCGATCGGCAGGGGATTGGATGGCGAAGGACTGGTCGACGTTGATGCGGCGCGAGGAGCCGTCGGCGAAGGTGATGAGGACTGCGCCGGTAACGGCGGGAGGGAAACCGTCGTCGTTGCGGACGGCGAGGCGAACGGAGTTGGGGCCTGCGCGGAGCGTGCGGGAGATGTCGATGGGGTGGATCATGTCCCAGCGGGTGAGTTCGCCTTGCGGGGTGTCGTTGACTTCGACAAGGCAGATCTGGTCGGCGGTGCCGACGAGGAATGCGCTGGTTGGCGGCGAGGGGAGATCGAAGGTTGAGAGGAACGTCGCATGGCGTGGGGTACGTTCGGGCGGGCCGGGTAGGCGGATCCACGGCTGGGAGCGGAGCGAGGCGCGGAGTTCCTCGGTGAGCGGTGGTTGCGGCTGGGCGTCGAGGCCGATCCAGCGTGCGTGCCAGTCTTCGCGGCGGAGGAGACCGATTGAGAGTTGTCCGTTGCCGCTCCAGCCGGCGGAGCGGTCGTCGGAATCGACGACGAGGACGCGCCAGTGGAGCTGCGAGCGTGAGTCGAGGGGTGGACCGGCGTACTCGATGGAGAGCTGATCGCGACCGGGTTGCAGGCCGGTGTCCCACGAGTAGTCACCGTTCTGGAGTGCCTGGGCGGACGGAGCGGCGACCACACGGAAGGCGGTCTGTGCGGGGGCGTCGGTGGCGGTTCCGACGGGTTGGAGCTTCCAGCTGAGGCGGGGGCGGGTGGTGCCGATGCCGGTTGGATTCTCGCGGAACTCGCAGCGGAGATCGGTTGCGCGGAGTCCGCCGGCGGGGCTGCAGCCAGAGAGTGCGAGGATGAGGGCTGCGACCGCCGCGGCGAGAGCGAGGGGGAGACACTTCATGCGGTCAGTCTATCGAGCGGTGCAAAACGAAGGCGGGCCACTCGTTCGAGTGGCCCGCGTGGGTTCAGATGTCGAGGAGCGTATTACGGAACCGTCTGCTGGACGTAGGTGGTCCACTGCGAACTGCCGACGGCGTTGAAGCTCTGCACGCGCCATCGCCACGTGCCGGAGGAGACGGTCTGCACGAAGTTGTTCACGTTCGCGCCGAGGGTGTAGGTGGCCGTGTTGGTCCAGGTGTTGCCGACGCGCTGCTGGCGCTGCACGCGGAAGCCGGTCTCGTTGGCAGAGGCGTCGGTCCAACGCACGGTGACGGTCGATCCGGAGCGGGTCGCCGTGATGCCGGTGGGCGAGGCGGGGACAGTGCCGGTGGCGATGCCACCGCTGGCGCGGGCGGTGAAGGAACCGGCCGCACCGTTGAACCCGGCGACCCGCATGTAGTAGGTGGTGTTGGCGGTCGGGGTGAAGGAGACGGAGGAGGCGAGCGACCCGGCGCAGGCGCCGGAGGAGGCGTCGTCGTTGCAGGCGACTTCAGTGAACGCACCGCAGACACCGGTGTAGATCGTGATGACCGTGTCGGTGGCGCTGCCGCAGGTGTCGAAGGTCAGGGTGCTCGTGCCGGTGGTGGTGTAGCGGTACCACATATCGGCGGTGCCGCCGCAGGAGGAGGATCCGTCGGTGTTCGCGCCGACGTTGTTGCCGTTGATCGCGATGCCGTTGGGGAGGTTGATGGAACCGGCGCAGCTGTCGTTGGTGATGGTGAGCGGCTGGACGGTGAGGGTCACCACGAAGGTGCCGGTACGGCCGCCGGAGTCGGTAGCGCTGGCGGTGATCGTGTGGTTGCCGGCGTTGAGGGTTCGGCTGAAGGTACCGCCGGTGCCGATGATGCCCTGAAGGCTGGAGCTCCAGCTGAGGGAACCGGTCAGGGCACCGTCTTCGATGTCATTTGCCGCGCCGGTGAAGGTGATCGTCGCGCCGTTCGCGAAGGTGGAGCCGGTGGTGGGGCTGGAGATGGAGACGGTCGGGGCGCTGTTGGTCGGCGCACCGGTGTTCACGGCGGCGAAGGCGTCCAGAACGCCACCGGTCACAGTGGTTGTGGCGAAAGCCGCGACGGGGCGGACTGTGGAGAAGATTCGGTCGCGGACCTGGGTGTAGGTCCAATCCGGGTGCAGGCCCTGGACAAGGGCGACCACACCGGTGACGTGCGGGGTAGCCATCGAGGTGCCGTCAAGGTATGCGTAGCTGCTGAGGTAGGTGCTGTAGATGTTCACGCCGGGGGCGGCGAGATCAACGCCGGTCCGCCCGTAGTTGGAGAAGGAGGCGCGGCCGTTGTTGTTGTCCGACGCGGCGACCGAGATGATGTTGTCGAGGTTGTACGAGGCTGGGTAGCTCGGGGAGGTATCGATGTTGACCCCCGCGTTGCCCGCGGCGGCGACGAAGACGTGTCCGACGGAGCGGGAGGCAGCGATCGCATCGAAGAGCGACTGGCTGTACCCGCCACCGCCCCAGCTGTTGTTGGAAACCTTGACCCCCTTCTGGGTGAGGTACTGAACGGCCGAGATGGCACCTGTGGTAGCGCCGCTGCCGCCTGCACCAAGGAACTTCAGCGCCATGATTTTGCACTGCCAGCTGACGCCGGTGACGCCGACGCCGTTGTTGCCGACCCCGCCGAAGGTGCCGGCGGTGTGCGTGCCGTGGCCGTTGTCGTCGATGGGGTTGTTATCGTTGCTGAAGAAGTCCCAGCCGCGAGTGTCGTCGATTCGGCCGTTGGCGTCGTCGTCGATGCCGTTGCCGGCGATCTCGCCCGGGTTGATCCAGGAGTTGGCGGCGAGGTCGGGGTGGTTGTAGTTCACGCCGGAATCGATGTCGGCGATGACGATGTTTGCGAGACCGGTTGTGAGGTTCCAGGCTTCCGGGGCGTTGATGTCGGCGTTGGCGATACCGGGGTCACCGTTGACGGTCTGTCCGGTGTTGTTCATGCCCCAGAGCACACCGAAGCTCGGGTCGTTGGGGAGGACGGAGGAGCGGACGATGTAGTCGTACTCGGCGTAGACGACGGCGGGCATACCGGCGATTTTCTCGAGCGCTGCGGTTGCATCACCGTCCAGGACACGAAGGTGCTCGACTCCGGGGAGGATGGACCAGGTTTCGATGGGTTCGGACTGCAGACCTGCGGCGAGTTTGACGGCTTCGACGAGCACGGGGTCTGCGTCGGCTTGGAATCGGACGAGGATGGAACTGGGATCGAACTTGAGGTTGGGAGAGGTTTCGATGAGCGTGTTGCGCTTGGTGCGCCAGTCGGCGCGCCAGTCCCCACCGCCCGCGTTATCGGCGGCGAGCACCATACCCGGCGACATCAGAAGGCCTGCCACGAGTGCGAGAACGGACGTCTTCATTCGTTGAATCCCCACAGTCAAGTGCCCGAACGGGCGGATCGAGGGAGCGCCCCGCCGCGATAGCGGGGGCAAGGTTTCTAACCTACCCCGAACGGACGACTTTCGCAACCCCCGTTTGGGGACGAATTCATCTGATCCTGACGGGATGGGGCCTGAGTTCGTCGGCGGATTGACCCGGGGGGGATCGCGGCCTATGCTGATCTTCTAGGACTGCGGGGTAGAGCAGCCTGGTAGCTCGTCGGGCTCATAACCCGGAGGTCATTGGTTCAAATCCAATCCCCGCTATTGCCGGGCCGGTTGCGAAAGCAGCCGGCCCTTTGGTTTTGAGCCCACCTTCAAGTTTGGGCCGCCGAGAGACCTCGGCGGCGTTTTCGCGTTTTGGCCCACGTTTCGAAGGGTTCGCCAACG